>VHCZ01000221.1 GCA_016871535.1 Verrucomicrobiota bacterium | reverse complement strand
TCCCGCCACGCCGCGATCGTCCATCGGCGTTCAGGGCCGAAAAGCCAGACTCCGCCGCGATGATTCGCCATCGCGCGAAAAACTTCGCACTCATTCTGGCAGGGCGATCTTTTCGACGCGGTTGGAGACAATCGGCATTAACTAACTATTAAAGAATTACTACTTAGGTCTTCGTCAAATCGATTATTCTGTGACCTGAAAAGCTGCCAACCACGACCCCTTCAAATGGTAGGGCGGTGCTGCTGCGCCGCCGCATTCGATTGAACGTCGGCTGCGCCGCAGCGCAGCCCTACCAGACTTTCTCGAAAGCGCTGTGCACGTTGGTGCCGATGGTTGGGGTCGGCGACGGCGCCGACCATGGCACGTGGGGCGCGTGCGGTCCCCGCCGGCTCGGAACGCGCCTCAACGCGGCGCAGCGGCGACTTGCTTCTCGGCCTTGATCGGCACGGGAACGAACGCCCTGATCAAATTCCCGGTCGCGGCGTCGAAAATCCACCCCTTGCCGTCGAAGCCGCCACACACGATCTCGGTTTTCTGCGGGTGAAACGCGAGCGAGAAAATCGCGCCGTCAAAGCCCTTCAACGTCGCGGCGCGTTTGCCGTCGCTGGTTTTGTAGAGGCGGACTTCGCTCGAAGCGCCGCCAGCCGCGAGCAGGCTGCCGTCGGAATTGAACGCCATGGCGTAAATGGGACCGGGCTGGCGCTCGAATTCGCGGACGAGATTCACGTCGTTGTTTGCCGCGGTTCGGCCCTGGTTATCGGAGATTCTGTAAAGCCGGGGCGTGCCGAGAGCGCCGCCGTAGGCAACCTGATCCAGCTTCGGATGGCGCGCGAGGCACATTACTTCCTCGAGCAGTTTGTTGATGTCGTCGATGAACTGGCTGCTGGAGGCATCGATGAGTTTCATCGCCCGGTCACGGCTGCCGCTGAGAAGGCGTTTTCCATCCACCGTGAAAGTCGTGCCGAGGACCCAGTCGCTGTGATTGTCGAAATGGAGGAGTTCTTTGCCGTCCTGAACGCTCAGCATGCGAACCGTCTTGTCCGCGCAACCCACCGCGATTCGAGTCGAGTCCGGCGAAAACGAAACGCCATAGACGGAATCGTGAGAGACCTTCACCGCGCGGATCAACTCGTGTTTCGCCGGGTCCCAAATCTGAACTTCGCCGAATCGCGCGGGCGCGCTGCCCGCAACCGCGAGCAGCTTGCCGTCGGAGGAAAAGGCGATGGACTCGACGCGCGGAGATTCGCCAACGAGCCGGGCCATAAGTTCGGAGCCGTCGGATTTGTGCAAGAGGACTTCATGATAGCCCGAGACCGCCAGAAGGTTTCCGTCCGGCGAATAGGCGAGAGCCGAGATGACCGGCGCGGCGGCATAGACGGGCGGCTCGGTGAGTTGGAAGGAATTGGCGCCGGCGGGCGTGTCATCCTTCGCGCCTTCGATGATCCAACGCTCGATCAACGCGATCTCGGCGCGGCTCAACGGATCGCCTTCCTTGGGCATGGAAGGTTCGTCACCGCTGATTTCGTCGAGGATCTGGCTTTTTTTCGGGTCGCCCGAAACGAAGCTGGGGCCGGTCTTGCCGCCCTTTTTGAATGCTTGGTACACGGTTAAGTCCAGCCCGCCCTTGAGCTTGCCGGGATGGTGGCAGCCGGTGCAACTGCGTTTGAAAATGGGCACGATTTCGTGGAAGTAGCTGACGGGCTTGGGGTCGTCGGCGAGGAGGGGTAGTGCGAAGAATGTGAGGAGCAAAAACGAAATCGCCCAGAGGCTTGATGAAGCGGGCCTCGCAAGTAGTCCCGGCTTTAGCCGGTCCGGCGCGTCGGCGCCGCCTGAAGGCGGGACTCCAAACGAACGCACTGATTTTCTCATCCTCGTCGCCGTCCTCGCAACCGCGGCAATCGAGGACGATGGACAAGTGCGAGGACGAGGACGGATTTGGCTGCGACTCCGCCGTGCTGCGCCGTTTCGCCGATTCGCGACCTGTGGGGTATCGGACGCTCTGCTGATGACAAATCGGTGATGCGGCGGATCTAAAATCTTCGCTACGAATGGTCCGTTCACCGAACGGGCGGGCAGGATGCCTGCCCTACGTTGGAGCGAAAGCAGCAGTCGATTCATGGTTTTACTTCGTTCCCGCCGCGGCGACCTCGGCGGCTTCACCGGGCGCATTGACGACCAATTTGATTTCTCCCGGCTTTTGCTTGTAAGTGCGATCTTTGAATTGGCCGACCCCCTGCACGCTCAGGCTGATTTCCTTTCCAACCGGCGCTTTCTCGGTCGCGACCAGTTTCACCGTGGCTTCATTGGCGTTGGCCTGGACCTTGTCAATCGAGGCTGTGATGCCGTCCGGCACGCCTTCGAGTGCCAGAGCGATTTCGTTGGTGAACCCGGCGCGACGGCCCGCTCGCACGCTGAACACGGCCTCGCGCGCGGCGGACTGGGACGAGGACGGAAGCGCGGTCACTGACAGGCGCTTCAGCGTCGTGTTCAACACGAACGGGATTTCCTGCACCGTGACGGGAAGCGCGCGGCTGTATTGAGTGAACTTCTGGCCGTCCACGCTTGCTTCCCCTTTGATCAGGACGGGCCGGGTGCCGGTTTCGGAGTCGAGTTTGGCTCTGAGATTCAGCGCGGCCCGGGACTCGCCGGATTTGATGGCGGTTTGCGGGATGTCCAGGCTTTGGGTAATGGGTTCGCGGCCGGCCGAGAATCCTTCGGCGGACAATTTGATTTCGCCGGTGAACCCGTTGCGACGTTGCGCGATCACTTCGATGGGCGCCGATTGTCCTTGCTCCAGGAGCGTGCTCAGGGAGGCGAGGTCGAGCGTAAACGGCGGTCGATCCATGACCGTGAGGAATCCTTCCTTCGCCGGCTTTTCTTCGGACATGGGCTCGACCGGGCGCGAAACGGATGCTCCGCTGATGACGGACGTGGCAGTCAATTTGATCGGGAAAGTTCCCAACGCGGCGTTCTCCAATGCGGATAACGTCACCCACGCGCTGGCCGGCGCCGAGGGAACGAACAGCGCGGGTTCACTGAAGATGCCGTCGGGCAATTGAGTGAAGGTGACGCGCACCGTGCCATTGAAGCCATTGAGCCGTGTCAGTTCGCAGCGCACCGGAACGTGTCCGCCGCGCGTCAGGCGTGGATTGTCCGGAAAACAGCGAACTGCGAAATCCGGTTGTGGCGGGCGGACGGAAAGCCGGTAGCCGAAACCAGCCCCGCCCCGTCCCAGCAAATCCTCGACGATCAAAACGTATTCGCCCGCTTCGGTGAATTTTCGTTGGATGCGCGCGTCCGCGCCGACGGCGTCGTCGTTTCGCTGGACAACTTTCCCCGTGGAATCCTGGAGCGTAAGCAAGGCGTCGAGCGGCGACCCAAGCCGATTGGCCAGCACCTCGAAGATGAACTCCTGATCCTTTTGAACTTTGAACTTGAAGGCGTCGCGGTCCTTTTCGCTTTGAATCCTGCCGTTGATCACGCCAGGCAGCGTCACTTCATTGGCCTGACCGGTCGAGTTGTTCGGTTCTTTGTCCGCAAACTCGGGGAGGTCCGCGATGTCTAACGGGAATGGATTCGAGATGCCGAGCGGCGTGGTGATTCGGAGATCCTGGCGGCCAGCGGGCGCGTTGGGATCGATGCGCAGGGTGAGTTTGGGATCGGCCAGGTTGTGGCCGCGCACTTCCACTTCGACGTTCTGGCCGCTCCGCGCGCCGAAAGGAAAAACCGAATAGACATACGGCATGACGCCGGCCAAAAGGCGGTAGCGAAAATTCTCGCCGCCCTGGTATCGGTAATCGCGGAGTTGAAGCACGTATTCGCCGTCGTCCGGAACTTTGAAAGCAAGGAGCGGGTCCAGGCCGTTGTCGTCTTCGCTCCGGGCAAGTTCTTTCCCGGACTTGTCCAGGACGGCCAGGGAAGGGTCGATGGCCGAGCCGAGCCGGGAGCCATAGACATCGACGACCACAAGCTGGCCTTTCTTCCCGTTGAACCGGAAGTAATCAATCTCGGCAGCCGAAGCAATGCGACCGCTGAGCGCCGCGGGCAGCTCGATGGGCTGCGCTTGTTCCGTGGTTTGATTCGGCCCCTTCTGCGCAATCTCCGGCAAGTGGCCGACGTGAAGGGGGACCGGATTGGAAACGCCGGTCGATGTGGCCACGCGAATTTCCCGGTCGCTTAAGGCGGCATCGTTCACAACCGAAATCTTGGCGCTCAACTTCTTTTCGTCCCTCGCCGCCGTCGTGGAAATGCCGCCGCCACTGGCCTCGATACTGACCGTGGGATGCGGCGGTGCGAGGATTTCCGCCGTAATGCCCGGATCGCCGCTGAGGAGAAGATTTGCGACGCTGCCGAGGTTTTCGCCGGTGACGGTGATGGTGACGGTCGTGCCTCGTTGAATCCAGTCAGGAGAAATGGAATTCAATTTGGGAATGGGCTGAGCCTGCAAAGGAGTGATCGCCTGAACCCAAACGAACAGCGAGCACGAAAGCGAGATCAGGCGGCGAAGGCCCGGGCGGCTGAGGTTGTCTTTGGTTTTGAACCACGGATTACACGGATACACACGGATCATCAGGGGAAGCCGTCTTGGCCGCGGAACCGCGCACTCGGCCTGTGAACACGTGGCTGGCAGGGCCGTGCTGCTGCGCCGTCGCATCGATTGAAAGTCGGCTGCGCGGCAGCGCAGCCCTACCGGGTTCAGGGGAAGTTTCAGAACCATGCACGCGGCCCATGAACCCACCCCTTCCCCTCTCAGGAGGGGAGATCCGTCCGGCGTCGCAGGGCCCGGTTCCCCTCCTGGGAGGGGCGAAGGAGTGGGTGGGTTCAGGTGAAGCCGACTTGCCTTATCCGTGTTCATCCGTGTGATCCGTGGTCCAAGGCTCAGTGAGATGTTTTGCGATTCCTCAAGCTCAGATTCCAACGGACACGAATTCCTCACACATCCTGTAAGCATGGATTTGGGTGACAGTCTTTGGGGCAGGCAGGATGCCTGCCCTACGGTTCAGCCGAAGAGCGCGGGGATGGGCTCGGCCTGGACCAACTCGCGCGGCTGATTGAGATGGTTGTAAACGATCGTGTGCGGGTTGATGCCCAGGGCGTGATAGACCGTGGCCAGGATTTGCGTCGGGTGCACCGGATCTTCGGCGGGAGAAGAGCCGGCCGAATCAGATTTTCCGTAGAGCGCGCCGCGCTTGATCCCGGCGCCGGCGATCAATGCGGTGTAGCAATACGGCCAATGGTCTCGGCCATCGGGCGCGTTGCCGTTGCCGGATGTGCTCACGCCGAGTTTGGGCGAGCGGCCGAATTCGCCGATGGCCACGACGAGAGTTTCTTTCAGGAGGCCGCGCTGATCGAGGTCCTCCAGCAAGGCGGAGACGCCGCTGTCGAGCTTCGGGCAATGCAGGTCGCGCAGCGGCCCGAAATTCGCCGCGTGCGTGTCCCAGGCGTCTTTCGTCGGATCGCCATTAGCCACGGCCGGCCAGTTCATCTGCACGAAGCGCGTCCCGGCCTCGATCAGCCGGCGCGCCATCAGACAGCCCTGGCCGAACGTGTGGCGGCCATAACGGTCGCGGACTTTATCCGATTCCCGGGTGAGATCGAATGCGTCGCGGGCGCGCCCCGAAAGGATCAGGTCGAACGCCTTTTGATAGTAAGTATCCAACGCGTAGCCTTGGACGGCCTTCTCGATTTCCGGCATTGCATCATTGACCTTGTCGAGCAACCAGGCGCGGCGTTGCAGGCGTTCCTTGGAGACGTCTTTCCTCAACGTGAGGTCGTCCAGCTTAATCTCTTTGGCCGGGTCCTGGTAAAAATAGTACGGATCGAAGGCCGGGCCGAGGAAACCGGCGGTGCCGCCTTTGCCGACGACGTTGCTCTCCTGCAACGGGCGCGGGAGCAGGACAAACGGCAGCATTGGCACTTCCGGGGGGCGCAGGCGTGCGATTTGAGAACCGATGTGCGGGAAATCGTTTGGCGCGGGCGGCTCCAATTGGCCGGAAGGCGAAACGCGGTCCGGCGTGTAACCCGTCATCATTTGGTAAATCGCCGCCGTGTGGTTGAACAATCCGGCGGGCGTGTAGCTCACGGAACGGATGAGCGTGGCTTTGTCCATTTGCTTGGCCAATTGCGGCATGACTTCGCTGAGCCATATGCCGGGCACGTTCGTTTTGATCGGCTTGAATTCGCCGCGGATGTTCGACGGCGCATCCGGCTTTGGATCCCAGATGTCGATGTGGCTCGGGCCGCCTTGGAGGAAAATCAAGATGACGGATTTGGCCTGGCCCCAGCCAGTCTTTGGTTTGGAGGCGTCCGGTTCGATGGCGGACGCGGCCTGGAGGCGAAGGATGTCTCCGAGGCTGATTCCGAACAATCCGGCTCCGCCGACGCGGAGGAATTCGCGGCGGCTCCAGCCGTCGCACGTGCTGCCAGGTTTTCCAGGGATCGATAACATAACGTATTCCTTCCTGAGTTAACAACGACACAAGGATTTCAATTTGTGGGGGAAGGCGGCGTTTGCCGCCCAAGCGGTGTTGGGTCCTGAAAAGATGTTTCGTCTGGAAACCATGCTAACGATTGAACAAAAACGCCGGACTATTCAGCAATGCCCACGCTAAATCTTGCGCGGCTTCCAGGCGCGATGCGCCGACGGAAAAATCCACCAACGCAAGTTCTTTCTCGCTGGGCAAGCGGCTCAGACACGCCAGATAGATTTCTTCGACCACTTTGTTGTTGTCTGGCTCGGCCTCGACGATGCGCTTGACGCGGTTGTCCGGCGCGCTCACGGCTTCGCTGATAGTCGCGCCGTTGATGAGGCTCATGGCGTGCGACAGCGTCAGATTGCTCGTCCGCTCGCACTCGCAAGCGGATTGCCGTTTTGGTCGGCCGAACAACGAAAGAAAATCACTCCCGGCCACCAGGCCATCCGGCAACTCAACGGCGCGCATGCCGGCCGGCAGGCCGGAAAAACTAGGCCGGTGTCCCGTCGCCACGGCGATGGCATCGAGCAATTGCTCGGCGCTTAAGCGGCGCGGATGGGCGTGGGAGAAATTGATGCCGTCGTCCTCATTCCATTTATTCGCTTTGAAGGACAACTGGTAGGTGCGCGAAGTGCAAATCGTGCGCATCAATTTCCGGACATTGAAGCCGCTCCGAACGAACTCCTCGGTCAACGCGTCGAGCAAGGCCGGATTGCTCGGCGGATTGCTCCCGCGAATGTCATCCACCGGATCGATGATCCCGCGCCCAAAAAAGTAGCTCCAGATGCGATTGGCGGCGGATTTCGCGAACAGCGGATTGTCTTTGGCCGTCAGCCAATCGACGACGGCATCCCGGCGGTCCATTCCGTCGGCAACTTCTCTGGCCTGGCCGAACGGAACTTTGGGTTTGACGGACCGCCCGGTCTTCGGATCGGTCACCTCGCCGCCATTGTAGTTTCGATAAACGATTTCCTCACCGGTCACGGTCATCTGGTCGCCCGTGGCGTTGCGGATGGTTTCCTTGCCCATGGTGCCGCGTTTGATGGCGACCTGGGCAAAGTACCCGCCGAGCTGGTAATACTGGTTTTGGGTCCACTTCTCGAACGGATGGTCGTGGCACTTGTTGCAGTTGAATCGGGTGCCCAGAAAGGTCTGGCACACGTCCTCCGTGATTTTTCCCGGTTCGCGGAGCACGCGATAGTAATTCACTGCCGGGGTGTGGTAAGAGCTGCCTTCGGCCAGGAGGATTTCGCGGACGAATTGATCGTAAGGTCCGTTTTCGGCGATGCGCTGCCGAATCCAATCGCGATAAACCCAGATGCCCTTTTGGCCGAGGTTCTCGCTGTTGCACTGGAGAAGGTCGGCCCATTTGTTCGCCCAGAACTCAACGTAATCCTTATTCCCGATCAACTCGTCCACCAACCGCTCCCGTTTCTCTTTGGCCGGGGCCGGATCTTGCAGGAAGGAGCGGACGCGGTCAGGCTTCGGAGGCTGGCCGGTGAGATCGAGCGAAACGCGCCGGATGAATTCTGCATCCGTGCAAAGCTCGGAGGGCAGGATTTTCATTTTCCGAAGTTTGGCGTTCACGTGCCGGTCGATGAAGTTGAATTCAGACACGTCTTGCCAGGCAAACCCGGCGCGATTGCCCATCACGGTGATTTCCTGCGTTGCGTAAAGGCCTTCGTAGCGCACCAGCACCGCGGCTTCGCCTCGGCGAATCGCGGTCACGACGCCGTCCTTCACTTCCGCGACGTCGGTGTTGCTGCTCGACAAGACCGCGTAACGCGTCACGTCGCGCGTCGTGCCGTCCGGATAGTGCGCCGTGACGATCACGTGCTGAGACATGCCCGGGAGACTCAGGTTCACATCGGCAGGCAGGATATCCAATTTGTTGGCTCGGCCCGTCGCTGGATCTTCGTATTTCGTGCCCTCAGCGATCCATTGGCGGATGAGGTGGTATTCCGGGGAATTGGGTTTGATCACTTGCCGGCCTTCGTGCGGGACTTCGCCCGTGGGTTTGAGAAGCATCAAACTCTCGTCCACGGCGACGCGGTTGAAGCGCCGGCCGGAAAGATCGTTAATCAGCGCGTGATAATCGAATTCCGGATCGTATCCGCGCAACGAGAGTTTGAAGCCGTTTTTGCCCTTGGCCGAGCCGTGGCACGTTCCGGCATTACAGCCCACTTTGCTCAGCACCGGCATCACGTCGCGCACGAAACGCACCGGCGGCAGGTCGACTTTCAGAACTCTGACTGGAAGGCTCGTTTGCTGGCCCGCCGCCGACACGACGATTTCCGCCTCCCCGCTCTGCTTTGGATTGATTGAGTTCTCCGCGATTTCCACGATGGAGGAATCGGACTTGAGGGAGGCCTGTCCGGTCAAATCGATCCGCTCTCCCTGCGCGGTCTTGCCCCAAACCAGAACGCGACGACGGTCTCGTGAGTCCTGCAACGTCAAAGCTGGGGGCTCGACGGCGAGGGACGTGATCTCCGGTAACGGAGGCGGTTTGGGGGGTGATTCCTTTCCGGGAGCCGGGGCGCCAAGGTTGGAGGGGACTGGATTGCAGTTGAGGAGAAGGAACCAGAGTCCAAAAGCCAATGGCCGGGTCATCATGCGCACAGTCAGATCAGTTTCGACAAGGATGCTACTATTTATTTACTCGCTGTGCTCGACTTCCGCAACGACTTTCCTTACTTTCCTTTGTTCCTTTGGGGTGCAATACCCAGCGAGTCCATTTTGCCACATCCATGGCGGTAAGGCTTGAAGTTTTTCGACTGGTGGTAATCGAATTACGCCATGCACGCGATGGTCCTGAACGCAGCTCGTGGATCCCTTTGCCTGCCCGCCGGGATGCCGAGGAGTTTATGGCTTTGGCGCCGCACGTGCCGGTGCGAACTCGCACGGAAGCATTTCCCCTTGCCGATGCGAATCGGGCGCTGGACTGTCTCCGAGCCGGCAGGATCTCCGGCGCGGCGGTGCTGATTGGAAAGTGAACGCGCTGGAAGCGCAGGCAGACACTCCCACCCAGCCCATTTCAACACGCTCTGAGATTTCAATATTTGCAAAGTGGGGGCAGGCCCCCTAGATTCCTCATTGGAGCCGAAAGCGGTTCTTGGGTATGCGGCCAAACCTCAACGAAGTTCGATCCAGGGAAGACCACAAACGAGGTTCCGCTTTCGGCGTGTGGCACGATCAAATCGTGGCGGAAAAATTCAGCGAGGCGGAAGCTCAACGAAAGGATTCTCATGAAAAACCCAGCCAATTCAAACCCGATCTCCGTGGGGAACGGTCAGGACGGAAGCGTGAACGCCGCTCCGGCGCAAGACGCAGCGCCCAAAGCGGCCAAAGGCAAGTCCTCGAAGAAACGCGGGGCGGCCACGGCTCGCAGCCTTGGTTCTTCGTCCGCAGGAAGGATCTCGGTAGAATACTTGAACCCGACCGCTCGCGAGGTGTTCATCGCGGGCTCCTTCAACGGATGGGATCCACGTGCAAACGCTCTGACCGCGCACGGAGACGGAAAGTGGGGAATCGAATTGGCACTTCAGCCAGGCCGTTACGAGTACCGCCTTGTCGTGGATGGCCAATGGACCGAGGACCCAAAAGCTCCCGAACATACAGCCAATCCTTACGGTGGATTGAACTCCGTTCTGCAGGTTTGATTGTCTAAGTGGTCCGTTTCGTAAATACGCTCACGTTCGTTGCGCCCAATTTGGCCTGGGGCAAGGCGCGACGAGCGAGCATCCCCCGCCAGTGGGGCTGTGACCGAGGAGCAACGCAGCCCCAGGCAAAATTC
>VHCZ01000220.1 GCA_016871535.1 Verrucomicrobiota bacterium | reverse complement strand
TTCCTGTCCAACGTCAAAGGCAACCAGGGCGACCTGCTCACCACGCTTCTGTCCTGCGCCGGCATCCCGCTGGATCGCCCGATCGGCATCGCGACCAAACAGATCACCGAAATCAAGGGCTGAGAGGAATAAGAACCGCGGATAGCCCGGATTACGCAGATTTTCAGAAGCTTGTGGCTGGAGGCCCGCTCACCCAGTGGGTGAAACCACATGGATCGGCGATCTATTAATTCTTAATTATCCGTGAGCCACATCGATGGCGGCTCAATGATCTTCAGGCTGCCGATCGCCAGGCTGTTCACCTGTTGGGTCTTTCGCTCCACCCAAGCGCGGGCAAGTCTCTCTTCGATCATTGTTGCGTGATAACGGTCCTGGCAGGAGGCGTCGCGAGCATGGCGACGTTCATTCTGAATTCCACGCCACGGCTTTCGTCTCTACTCCATGTCTGGGTCGCTTCGCGCCTCATATCCTTTCGATTATCAAATGAACTCCCCGCTCTTCCGGACTCTCCTTCGACTGACCGTTCTTTGCTGTTTCTCCACCATTTTTTCACCCGGCCATGCCCGTGCGGGAGGTCGCGCCGAGCATGTGGTGGTGGTGGTGTTCGACGGCATGCGCCCCGACTTCATCACGCCTCAATACGCGCCCAACCTCTGGTCATTGGCAACAAACGGTGTGTTCTTCCGGAGGAACCATCCGGTGTTCATCAGCACGACCATTGTAAACGGCACCGCGCTGGCCACAGGCACCCACCCCGGCCACAGCGGCATCCTGGCCAACAGTGACTACCGCGAGGAGCTGAACACGCAGTCCGCAGTCGCTTCCGAAGTGCTCGACACCATCCGTCGGGGCGACATGGCTGAAAACGGAAGATATGTGGATGCCGACACCCTTGCAGAGGTCATCCAGGCTGCCGGGCACCACACGTTCATCGCAGGAACCAAGAGCGTGGCGCTGTTGCACGACCGGAAACCAAGGCGGACTGATACCGCCGCCCACAGCAATTCAGTCACGCTGGGCCGTGGACTTGTGCTGCCGCGTGTGACGGGAGACCCGCTTAAAAAGGTGAACGATGACAAATCGTTCCCGGACAACTTCACGACGCCGAACATCGCGAGTGATTCCTGGACAACGCGCGCCCTGACCCGAGGGCTGTGGAAACGGGGCATTCCGAAATACTCGCTGCTCTGGCTGAGCGATCCCGACGTCACCCAGCACGCAAAAGGCGTGGGAGCGCCGGACTCCCTTGCCGCCATCGAGGCCAGCGACAAGAACCTCGGGGAAGTGCTGCATGCCTTGCGCGAGCGGGGCGCGCTCGAGAAAACCGACATATTTGTGGTGTCCGACCACGGCTTTTCCACCATCTCCCGCGGGGCGGATGTGGCCGCCGTGCTGCGCAAGTTCCAGTTCAATGCCCACACAAAGATCGAGAACCCGGAGCCGGGCGATGTCCTTGTGGTTCCCTTGGGCGGCGCCGCCCTCATTTACGTCACCGACCGGCGCGAGGATACCGTTCGCGGAGTCGCGCGGGCTCTGCAGACCTGCGACTTCGCCGGCGTGATCTTCTCGCGGCTGGAGATCGAGGGAACCTTTCCGATGTCGACCGTGCGCTATCCCATGGAGGGGCATGGGCCGGACCTCGTGCTTTCGATGCGCTGGTCGGCGGATGCCAGCGAGCATGAGGCCCCGGGGATGCTCGTGGCAACCGGTGGAAGCCGGAACGGCGGGGCACACGGATCCCTGAGCCGCTATGAAATGAACAACACCCTCGTCGCCTCCGGCCCCGATTTGAAACGCGGCCTGCTCAGCGACGTTCCCAGCGGCAACATCGATCTCGCTCCCACCATCCTGCATCTGCTTGGCATCGAACCCCCGTCGAGCATGGACGGACGCGTATTGCACGAAGCCCTCACACAGGGGCCGAGCGAACGTCCGAAGATCAACCAGCGCACGCTGGAAACCAGGCGGCGCATCGGCGTGCTCGAGTGGTCGCAGTACATCACCATCACCGAAGTGGCCGGGGCCACCTACTTCACCGAGGGAAACGGGAAGGTGCAGCTCGCCACCCCATAGCCGGAACGATTCAGTAGGACAGTGGACAGTTGCGCAGCAGACTCTTGAGAAGTGCGAGGCGTGAGGAGCGCGCGTATTGAATCGTTCCGGCTCAGCCTGACAGTCATGGCCTCCTCTGGATGCCACATGCAGAGCCGGAGGCTCCCAAAACCGGGCAAGCAGAGGTCCACGCTGCATTCACGCACTGACCTTCCCAAACCCACGCGTGCCAGCAAAGGGAGGGAGTGCAATCCTTGGTCAATCCACAGCAAGATGTGGTTAGTGGGCTTTGCGTTTCTTGTTATTCTTGGCTCATGGGATTGAAATCGCAGTGTCCTGCGGCTTTGACTGCCAGACGCCATCATAAGAGTTGGCACCTGCTGGCATCGAGGGTGAGACAAAGTGCGCGTCTGACTCAACGGATTGAAATGGCATGATCGCCGGCGACGCCGAGACATGGGTGAGCAGGATCACGAGACGGGGTCTGTGTGGTTTCTGGTTGTTCATCACCACCCTGCAGGCGATCGGAGGCGAGCCGGTCGGGCCGCAGCCCCGCGCCGCGGCTGTTTCCACGAACACCGCGGTTCACGCCGTCGTCATCAAACAGCCCGCCGGCCCGCCCAAGGTCGCGACCGGGCTGACGAACTACCACGGCCAGCCGGTCATGGCCTCGTGCAGTTCGTGTCATGCCACGACCCAACCGAACATGGATACGCGCACGACGGCGGATCTCGATCAGTTTCATCAGGGTTTGAAATATGTTCATGGCAATCTCACCTGTCTGAGTTGTCATAACGCGAAGAACTACGACACGCTGCGAATGGCGGACTCGCGTCCCGTGGCTTTCACCGACGTGATGACGCTTTGCTCGCAATGCCACGGCCCGCAGAAGCGCGACTACGACCTGGGCCTGCACGGCGGCATGAACGGCCACTGGGACTTGACCAAGGGCGGCCGCACACGCAACACCTGCATCAACTGCCATGACCCGCATGCGCCGGCGTTTCCGCTGGTCATGCCTGTCTTTCCACCGCGGGATCGCATCTCGGTTCCCGCAAAACCCAAACCCGGCACCAACGCCGCCGCTCCGGCGAAACACTGAACCGCCTCGAATCATGGAATCGACCGCTGAACCCGGGGAGTCACCCGGAATGTCCCGCCGCACGGTGCTCAAGGGGGTGGGCGCGATGCTCGGCGCCGCCGCCTTCGCCAAGGCCATTGCTCCGTTGACCGAGTGGGCGCCGCACATCTCCGCCGAGGAATTCCTGCAAAGGCACTACAAGGAGCTGACGCCCATCGACCTCGAGATCATCCTGAACCGGCTGCAGAAGGAAACGAAGGAGCAGTACGGCGCGGACGTGACCATCAGGGATTACAAGCCGCAGGAGGGCGTGAAGTTCGGCTACGCGCTCAATCTCAGCGTCTGCAACGGCTGCCGCAAATGCGCCGAGGCCTGCCACATCGAGAACAACCACGACCGGCCGTCGCACCAGTCCTACATCCGCGTCTTCGAGATGAGCAAAGGCTCCATGGACATGGAGAAGGGCAACGTCCACTACGATCATCCCGTGCCGCAGCCGGACAAGTTCTACATGCCGGTGCAATGCCAGCAATGCGAACACCCGCCGTGCGTCGATGTCTGCCCGGTCGAGGCCACATGGAAGGAGCCCGACGGCATCGTGGTCGTGGATTACAACTGGTGCATCGGCTGCCGCTATTGCGAGGCCGCCTGCCCCTATCACGCTCGGCGCTTCAACTGGACGAAGCCCGTCATCCCGGCCGGCGAAATCAACCCCAACCAGTCCTACTTGAGCAACCGCATCCGTCCGCAGGGCGTGATGGAGAAATGCACCTATTGCCTGCACCGCACCCGCAACGGTCGCCTGCCGGCCTGCCTCGAGGCCTGTCCGACCGGCGCGAGGGTGTTTGGCAACCTGCTGGATCCAAAATCCGAGGTCCGCCAGGTGCTCGCGCACAAGCGGGTCTTCATACTGAAGGAGGAACTAGGTCTCAAACCCCAGTTCTTCTACTTCTTCGACGTCTAGCCACGATGCACCTCTCCACCCCCGACACCACGTCCGTGCAAAAGCCGGTCCCCCACTGGCGCCACTACCCGCGCTTCCTCTGGAATGCGCTCCTCGACTCGGTCGAGGGCAACTGGGTCTTCTACGTGTGGATGACGCTCCTTACCGCGATCTTCCTCGTCGGCGCCAACGCCTGGGCCGTGCAGGTGCGCGATGGGATGCATCTGACGAACATGAGCGACCACGTCTCATGGGCGCTCTACATCGCGAACTTCACCTTCCTCGTCGGCCTGGCAGCGGGCGGCGTGATGATGGTCATTCCCTCCTACATCTATCATAACGAGGAGATGCACGACCTCGTCATCATCGGCGAACTGCTCGCCATCGCCGCCATCATCATGGCGCTCATGTTCGTCGTCTGCGACCTCGGCCGGCCGGACCGCTTCTGGCATCTCATTCCCGGCCTGGGCCGGTTCAACTTTCCGGTGTCGATGCTGACGTGGGACGTGATCGTTCTGAACGGGTACCTGCTGATCAACCTGCACATCTGCGGCTACCTGCTCTACATGCGGTTCCTCGGGCGACGGCCGAATCCGAAGTGGTATGTGCCCTTCGTCTTCCTCTCGATCATCTGGGCCATCTCGATTCACACCGTCACGGCATTCCTTTACTGCGGGCTGGGAAGCCGGCCGTTCTGGAACACCGCGCTGCTGGCGCCGCGCTTTCTCGCCTCCGCCTTCGTCTCGGGACCCGCGTTCATCATCATCGCCATCCAGGTCATCCGTCGCGCCATCGGCCAAAAATTCGGCGACGGCCCCATCCGCACGCTCGTGAACATCATGCGCGTGACCATCCTCATCAACCTGCTCATGGTCGCGTCGGAGGTGTTTGTCGAGTTCTACACCGGCGGCACCCACACCTCAGCGGCGCATTACCTCTACTTCGGCCTGCACGGCCACGACGCCCTGGTGACGTGGATCTGGTCCTCGGTGGCGATGACCGTGACCGCCGCAATCCTGCTGCTGAACCCGAATGTCTTCAGCCGTCCGTGGATGATGAACCTTGCCTGCGGACTGGCGTTCATCGGCATCTGGATCGAGAAAGGCATGGGCATGGTCATCCCGGGCTTCGTGCCCTCGGTGCTGCATGAAGTCGTGGAATACTCCCCCAGCCTGCTCGAATGGAAAATCATGGCCGGCATCTGGACTCTGGGCCTGATGATCTACACCCTGGCCATCAAGATCGCCATCAACGTCTTCCGGCGCTCGCCGCTCGCCGCAAAGGCGAACGACAGCCGCGGCGCGCCTCAACCCCTCGCCTCCTGACATGATCACCAGCGGACTCGTCATCACGCTCAGCTCAGACCCGGCCTTGGCTGATCAGGCCGTGGCGGAGATGCGCACGCGCCCCGAACTCACCGCCGGCGAACGCCATGTCCGCTGGCTGCCGCTGGCCATGGAGGCACGCGACGACGCGCACAGTCGCGAGTTGCATGATTGGCTCCGCACCTTGCCGGGCGTGGAGTTCGTGGACGTGGTGTCCGTGAACTTCAATGACGAGGATCCTTCTCCCGCGCATCCAAACCCACCGCAGATGGAAATAGTCACCGGAGGTCTTCCCGAATCTGCGGGAAAGGTTCCCGCCCTTCCCGTCTCAGCCCCCAACCATTGACCTATGCAACGACGCGAATTCCTCAAACTCTCCGCGCTCGCCACCGCCAGTGCCGTGGCGGCCTCGCGCGCCGGGGCCGCGACGCCCAACGTTTCCGCCGCCGCCGCGGGCGCCGATGGCATCCAGTGGGACAAGGCGCCGTGTCGCTTCTGCGGCACCGGATGCCATGTCCAGGTCGGCGTGAAGGAAGGCAAAGTCGTGGCCATTCAGGGCGATCAACTCGCTGAGGTGAACAAGGGTCTGCTCTGCGTGAAGGGTTATCACGTCGGCCTCGCGCTCTACGGCAAGGACCGGCTCACCCAGCCGCTCCTGCGCAAGAACGGCAAGCTTGAACCGATCTCGTGGGACGAAGCCATCGAGACCATCGCCCGGCGAATCATAGCCTCGCCGGCGAGGTTCGCCCTCTACGGGAGCGGGCAATGGACCATTGGCGAGGGCTGTGCAGGGAACAAATTCATGAAGGCCGGCCTGGGCAGCAACATGATCGACGGCAATCCCCGCCTCTGCATGTCC
The DNA here is from genome assembly GCA_016871535.1 of Verrucomicrobiota bacterium. Taxonomy (NCBI): domain Bacteria; kingdom Pseudomonadati; phylum Verrucomicrobiota; species Verrucomicrobiota bacterium. The sequence continues at coordinate 4,209 of VHCZ01000220.1, read as the reverse complement.
AGCGCCGTCACGGGCTACCTCTCGACTTACGGCGTGGATGAGCCGGCCGGCTGTTACGACGACCTCGACAGGTGCGACGTGCTCATCATGTGGGGCAACAACATGGCGGAGATGCATCCGGTGCTCTTCAGCCGCGTCATCGACCGCCGGTCCCGCGGCGAGAAGGTGACGCTCATCGATCTCGGCACGCGCCGCACGCGCACCACGGAGTTCTCGGATCACTACCTGGAGTTCAAGCCGCAGAGCGATCTTGCGATTCTCAACGGGGTCGCGCACTTGCTGCTCAAGAACGGCACCTACGATGCAAAGTTCGTCGAACGCTTCTGCAACTTCCGCCAGGCGCCGGAGAATCCGACCGCCACGCCTGCGGCACCTTTGAACGGCGATGCGATGACGTTCGAGGAATACAAGGCCGCGCTTGAACCGTACACCCCCGAGCACGTGGAAAGGATTTCCGGCGTGCCGGCGGCGAAGATCCGGATGCTCGGTGATCTGTTCGCGCGAAAGGATATTCGGATCACCAGCACCTGGTGCATGGGCTTCAACCAGCACACCCGCGGCACGGACGTCAACCGTCTCTGCCATGCGGTGCATCTCCTGAGCGGGCACTTCGGAAGGCCCGGCGACGCGCCCACATCGCTCACAGGCCAGCCCAGCGCCTGCGGGACCGTGCGTGAATGCGGCACCCTCTGCCATCTCCTGCCCGGCGGACGCCTCGTCGCCAACGCCGAGCATCGCGCCGACTCCGAAAAGCTCTGGAACGTGCCGGCCGGCCGCATCAGCGCCAAGCCGGGTCATCACACGGTGCTGATGTTTGAGAAATTCTGCACGCCCACCGACCAGGGTGGCGACGTGACCACGCTCTGGTCGCAGGTGACCAACCCGGGACAGTCGTTGCCCAACCTGCACAAGCTGTTCAAGGCGAAGAAGAATCTCGCGGACAAGTTCCTCATCGTCTCCGACGTGTATCCGACCGCCACGACCGAATTGGCGGATCTCGTCCTGCCGTCGGCCATGTGGGTTGAGAAGAACGGCATGTACGGGAACTCGGAACGCCGCACCCAGCAATGGTTCAAGATGGTGAATCCGCCTGGGGAAGCGCGCGATGATTGCTGGCAGACGATTGCCGTCGCGCGGAAGCTCTTCGAGCTGGGCCATTCCGGCATGAAGGACAAGGACGGCAAATTCATTTTCACTTTCAAGAACGGCGCCGGCGCCGAAGTGCCGGTCTGGGACTGGAAGCACTACTACGACGTGAACGTGGACAAGGCGCTATTCGAGGAATACCGCCCGTTCACCCGCTACAAGCACAAGGACCTTGCGCCCTACGAGGAATACGTGAAGGCGCGCGGCCTGCGCTGGCCTGTGGTGCAGCAGCCCAACGGCGCTTGGCGCGAGACGAAGTTCCGCTTCTCCGAGTTCGACGACACCTACGTGAAGAAGGGCGCAGAGATTGAGTTCTATCATTCAGTCACAAAGGACAACAAGGCCCTCATCTGGTTCGCGCCCTATGTGAAGGCCGCCGAGGAGCCGGATGCCGAGTATCCCTTCTGGCTCTGCACCGGCCGCGTGCTGGAGCACTGGCACACGGGCACCATGACCATGCGCATCCCGCAGCTGCACGGCGCGATGCCGCACGCCTACGTTGAGATGCATCCCGATGACGCCGCCGAGCGCAGCATCGCCAACGGTGAGACCATCGCCGTGAAAACGCGCCGAGGTGAATTGAAGCTGCCGGTCTGGATCAACGGCCGGGCCCGGGTGCCGCGGGGGTCGCTCTTCATCCCGTTTTTCGATCAACGCCTGCTGTGCAATGACATCACCCTGGGCGAGGTCGATCCCATCTCGAAGGAACCGGATTACAAGAAGTGCGCGGCGACGGTCGGCAAAGTGGACGCCGGCCGGACCGCGCGCGCGCAGCCAGTGGAGACCCGCCTGTGAATCCGTCCAGCCCTCAGTTCCGGCAGAAGGCCGGATGGCTCATCGGCGCCATCCTGCTCACCGTCTCGGTGAGCGGCTACTTCATGGGGCTGAGGCAGACCGGGTCGCAGATCAGCATGACCCGTCCCGTGTCGCTCGCGACGCCGGATCCGCAACGACGCGCAGCTCTTGAAACGAGTTCGGTGCCGGTCGCTGTGGCTTACGCGAAACAGGACTGGCTGGAGGAAGGGCCCAACGCCGCGTGGCGCAACCATCTCGCCCAGCTCGTCCAGCCGGCCATCGATCCGTCCACGCTCACGAACGTCACCGAGGCCGGACGCGCGCAGGCCCTGGCCGAACGCGCCAGCCGGCGGGCTTTCGACGGCGCCCCGCCGGTGGTGCCGCATCCGATCGCCCAGGATTCCTCGGCGGCGTGCCTCGCGTGTCACGGTCCGGGATTGGCGATCAAGGACAAGGTCGCTTCACGAATGAGCCACGCGCTCTACGCCAACTGCACCCAGTGTCATGTGCCGGCCGCAGCCAGCGTTCTGCTGTCCGCGACGGAAGCCCCACTTCTGGCCGCCCTGGCGGACAACCAGTTCGCGGGCGCGCATCCGTCTCTGAAGGGCTCGCGCGCCTGGCCGGGGGCTCCTCCGACGATTCCGCACAGAACGCTCATGCGCAGCGACTGTCTGAGTTGCCACGGACCGCGCGGACTTTTTGGCCTGCGCACGCCGCATCCCGAGCGGCAATCGTGCGTGCAATGCCATGTTTCGGACGCGGGCCTCGATCAACGCGTCTTCTCCTCCGCCGCCAAATGAGTTCAGGCATGTCCAGACGCGGGTTGTTTTCGCTCCTCGGGCGCTCGCTGCAGGCCCCAGCCCAACCCGCCAGCGAGGTGCTTTCCACCGCCATCCAGAGGCCGGCTTCACCCCCACCAGGCGCGGCCCCGCAGGACCACGTCGCCGTCATCCAGGGCCGCTTCCGCCTCGCCTACACTTCATTTTGCACCGTTTGCTCCGAGCGCTGCCCGGTGGCGGGAGCGATGAAGTTGGACAAGGGAATCCCGATGGTCATGGCCGACCTCTGCAACGGCTGCGGCGTCTGCCACGACGTCTGCCCCGCGCCGACCAACGCGGTGCTCGTGCTCCCACGCCGACGTTCGCCCCGCCCCGCTCCGCCTCCTTCCCCCGTCCCATGAATTCGGAAACCCCCATCCCTCCACCGCCTGAGGAAGCGCCGCTCAAGCTACCCGACCTCAACATGACTCTGCTGGACTCCGCGCAGGTCGAGCAACTCTTCCGCGACATCGAAGCCTGCACGCAGATCACGGAGATCATTCCCAAGTTTGCCGCGCAGGGTCACGTCGCCGACACCGCGAGCGTCACGCTCGCCCAGGCCCGCGACCTTCTCGCCGCGCGCGCCGTGCGTGGACTCCAGATCCGCTACCGTTACGAGGGCGCCGACTGGTGGGACACGCTGATGCTAGTGGGCGACCAGTTCCGCCTCGTCCGCATCCGACATGATTTCCACTGAGCAACGGAAGTTTATGGTGAAGGCCGTCCGTTAGTTCGTGTGGATGACTGAACGTGCCTAAAGGGGTCAGTCCCACAGATTGACACATTTGCCTCGTTTGAGCAGGGTTCGGCGCATGGCACGCAAGTTACGCATTGAGTATCCCGGTCCGATTTACCATCCACCTTCGCTCCGAGCTGCGGCGGGACAGGCGTGATGAATCGTGGCGACCGGCGGGAAGCCATCTTCCACGATGACCGGGATTGGGAGTTGTTTGTCGCCACGCTGGCCGAGGCGCCACGCTTCGCTTGATTGCGGATTTCAAATTGCAGATTGCAGATTGCCTCCCAATATTGCTGACACGGCACGGTTCAACCGCCTGCCTGTGCGTGGCGCACGCAGACAGGGCGGCACTTGGGAAGTGCGAATGACGAATGTCGAATGTCGGATGTCGAAGACGGACGCAGTGGCTGGTGCGCGCAGGGCTTGCCAAGCTGGGATGGACGAAGGCGGAACTGGCCGCGCGGAAGAACGGTGACAAGTCGAAGTTGAAGCTGGCCGTGAAGTTGCGGGAGGAGACGACGACCTGCCTGCCGGCAGGCATGTGACGTTGAAGTGGATTGCCGCCCGGTTGCAGATGGGGACGTGAGCGAGTTTGTCGAATCTGCTGTCGGCGCGGCGGCGGGGACAAGGATAATGTCAATATGTGGGACTGACCCCGTTTCGCGTCCCCATCTGCAACCGGGGCGAGATACCAAAGCGGGTCCGAGGCAT
>VHCZ01000219.1 GCA_016871535.1 Verrucomicrobiota bacterium | reverse complement strand
TAAGAAACCTCTCTCTCCAACTCTCTCCCCACTCGTTCCTCGCGGGGAGAGAGGGAAGTCAATCGGAGTCGTTGACCGACTCTCTTAATCGCGCCCGCGGCGGGCGGACGGCTTGTCAGCCGAAGATTTCATCCCTACTGTTAAGCCATGCTGAAACCTGTGGAAACGCATCAGGACGCGGAGAGTCTGCGGAACGCGCTTCATCTAAAATCGGCTGCGCTCCATATCGGTCAGGTTTAGGCCGGTCTAATCACCACTGGCCAACGGACCGCTGGAATCGTCCCTCAGCGCCTGGCCAAGGGATGGGGCCGGCTTCAATGCGGGCAGTTTGAGCCGCTTGATGGCGGGCTTGGGCAGCACTTTGGGCCGGGCCTCATCGGATTGCGCGGACGGCGCCGACGTTGATTTCGATTCATTGAGTTCGTTCATAAAACAGCAAAATGCGTCGCAAAGCAGGTTACGCTGTCCGGGAATTTGATTGCATAGTTCGTGCCGATTCTTCAGCTCAGCCGGGAAAATCTCCGCTGTCCCATCAGGTCGCACAACTGGGGTGTTCTCCTTCTGATGAACCGACCCACCCCTTCGCCCCTCCCAGGAGGGGACCTGAGCCTTGGGACGTTGGACGGAGCTTCCCTCCTGGGAGGGGAAGGGGTGGGTTCATCGGCCGTGTGGATGGGCCGTGGCTATGGCCGCTTCCCAGGGCACCCTACCGCGCCGGCATCGTGCGGTTGGCGATCGCTTCCGAAAGCAGCGCCAGCGCTTCCGCGCGCACCAGATTGCCTACTAATTTCGATTCGGCGGGATTGTTGATCACGGGAATGTTCCTCAGTTCGCTGGCCAGCAAAATCGGCAGCGCCGCCAGGAGTTTCTGATTCGGAGTGAGACCAGGCGGCGGCGGCCGCATCAGGTCGAAGGCGATGACGCTGTTCAATTCCTGGCCCGCGTTGAGATACTCCTTCATGTCCTGCAGCGCGACCATGCCCAGCAACCGCCGATCCCCGTCCACGACCGGGAGGAAATTATTCGAGCAGGTCAGGAAGCGGTCCGCGATTTCGCGAAAGGTCGCCGTGTCCCGCAAAGGCCGCACCGGTTCGCGCATCAAATCTCCCACCGTCTGCATGGTCGCGGCGCCGAGATGCTGGCTCTCCCGTTCGACTTCGAGTCCCTTCCGCCGCAGCGGCTCGGTGTAGATCGATTCGGCGTGGAATCGGCGCGCCACGAGCGTGGCAACCACGCAGCCGAGCATGAGCGGCGGCATCAGGGAGTAATTCAGCGAGATTTCAAAAATCATGATCACCGCCAGCAAGGGCGAATGAATCGTCGCGGCCAGCACGCTGCCCATGCCCACGAGCGCAAACGCGCCGACTTCCAGATCCGTGGCCCAGCCGATTCGATGAAGCACCAGGCCGAACAAACTTCCCAGCCCTGCCCCCAGAAAGAGCGTCGGCGTGAACACGCCTCCGACTGCGCCCGATCCCACCGTAATGGCCGTGCCCAGCCACTTGGCGAAGAAGATTCCCGCGAGAAAAAGGATCGGGAACGGCGTTTCGATCAGTTCTCCGTGCAAAATGCGGTTCGTGACGCTGTAGCCGTTGCCCCAGACTTCGGGCACAAAGACCGCCAATGCGCCCACGGCGAATCCGCCGAGCGCTAACTTTCCGGAAAGCGGCCAGCGCAGTTTGCCGAAGGCTTCTTCGCTATACTGCAGCATTTTCAAAAAAGAGGCCCCCAGAACGCCCGCCAGCGATCCCAGAATTACAAACCACGGCAACTGGATCAGGCTCGGAAAGTCGAACGCGGGCACGCGATACCACGGACCGATCCCAAAGAAGCTCCGCGAAACCATCGTGGCGACCACGGACGCAAAAACCAGCGGCGCAAACAGGCTCATGGAGAAATTCCCCAAAACAATCTGCGCGGCAAAGATCGCCCCGGCCACCGGGGCGTTGTAGGCCGCCGCCAGTCCCGAAGCCACGCCGCACGCCACCATCAATCGGAGCCGATACGGATGCCACCCGGCGAGTTGGCCGCCTTTCGAGGCCAGCGTGGCCGTGAGCTGGGTGATCGAACCCTCCCGCCCGATGGAGGCCCCCGTGGCGATGCTGACCAGCGAGGAGAACGCCTTGATCAGGGCGGTGCGCATGGGGAGTCTGCCGTCCCCGGCGACGACCACTTCCAGGATATTGGTCGATCCTTGAGGGCCGACCCAACGAAGCCCCCAGCCCAGAATAAAACCGGCCGCCAGCCCGCCCGACAAAGGAATGAATAATCTTTCCAGCGGATAAAGCGCATTGGCGATATCGACCAGATCCCCGGAGCGTCGCAAGCTGATGAGCTGCGCCCACTGGGTTGCCAGGTAGAAAAGCAGGTTGGTGAACCCTCCCACCACGCCGACCAGGCCCGCGAGCAGAAGATGAAAGGTTTCCTCACTGAACCGGAGCCGTTCCCGCAGGCGCAGGAAGTACTGCCAATGTTCCCGAACGAACGTCTTGGCCGCCGTCAAGGACCGCTGAGCGGTTTCGAGCCAGATGCTCACCGGCACAGTTTAATGAATTTTTGGCCCGGTTTACGAGTCTGCATTATCCGGAAATGGTCGAGACACCTTCGGCGTCACCAAACGAAATCATCAAACGCCTTTGACTGGGCCAACAATTCTTGGTGTGCCCCTCGGCAGCAATTGATTGCGCCGAAGGCGGTTTGGCAGTAGCGTAAACGCTGCCTCAATTCAGATTGATCATGAAGAAATGGATTGTCCTTGGTGCGATCGCTCTCGCGGGCGGCGCCTGGGCTTTGCTCAACTGGCGCAACCTGGAACCGGCCGCAAGCCGGGCCGAAAACAGCCTGGCCAACCGTCCGACCACGGCGGTAGTCGAGACGCGCAGCATTCAATTCAAGGTCTCCGCCGCCGGTGAAATTGGCCCGGCCGAGCAGGTTTCCGTGCGCCCGGAGATCAACGGCAGGATCAAGACGCTCGATGTCGATCTGGGGGATCGCGTCAAGAAAGGCGACGTCCTCTTCACCCTGGATGATTCGGATCTCCAGATCGAGAAGCAATCGCGCGAAACGGAAATCGACGGCGCCAAACTTCAACTGGAAAAGGCCGAGCGGAATTACCAGCGTGCCAAGGAGCTCTACGAGGCGGAACTGATCTCCAAAGAGCTGTACGAAGACACTAAAACCGAATTCGAGTTGGCCAAGAATTCCCTCGAACGCGCGCAAAAGAACCTCAACCTCCTCGAAGACCGGCTCAAGAAAACGCGCGTGGAGGCTCCGTTCGATTGCACCGTGTTGACGCGCCCCGTTTCCGTCGGCCAGGCGGTATCCGGCTCCGGCGGATTCAACAGCGGGACCGAAGTTTTGACCATTGCCGACCTCAATAACATGATCGTCAACGCGCACGTGAACCAGGCTGATGTGACGCGCTTGAGTGTCGGCCAGGAAGTGGGAATCGCGGTCGAATCCGTGCCCGGCTTGAATCTGAAGGGCGTGGTCGAACGCCTGGCGCCGCAGTCCACGATCAAGAACAGCATCAAAGGCTACCCGGCTCGTGTCCGGATCCACGAGAAGGAAATCGATCCGCGCGTTCGACCGGGCATGACGGCTAACTTGTCCATCCCGGTTGCGTCGTCAGAGAACGCCGTGGCCGTGCCGCTGGCGGCCGTGTTTACCGAGCAGGGCGAGCGGTTCGTGCTTGTGAAGAAGTCCGAGGAGGACAACACCTTCGAGCGGCGCCCGGTCCAACTGGGGATCGCGGACTATGATTACGCTGAAGTGCTCAGCGGCTTGCGGTCCGGCGAAGTCGTCTCTCTGGAGGACAAAGGATTTCGAACCGCGCCAGGATTGTCCGGAGGCCGAAACGACGGCATCGCAGGCGTTCGCTCGTCGGATGGGAGCGGGGATTCCGGGCGGCGGTCTGGCGCGCCTGCCGGACTGCAAAAGCCGGGCAGCACCGGAGCCAACGAGCCGCGCCGACAATCGCCAGCCGGCGCCGGCAGCGCGCCGCGTCCAGGCGGAACCGGCACGGGCGGCGTGCGGCCAACGACATCGACCGCTTTCGGACGCTGAGCAAGCCGCGCCAAATCGGCGAGTATCGAAAACCCGGACCAAACTCGTATGACCGTTTTGAATTCCTCATGCGTAGGTTCGGGATTCCACGCTGATTCCAGTAACCAACTTCTTGGCTGTCTGGAGATCCTCATCCCCCTCACCCCGGCCCTCTCCCTTGGGGAGAGGGAGCAGCGACCTCCGCATTTCGATGAGTCGAGCGCCCAGGGTTGCTCCCAGCGCGTGATGCCTTTTCCCCTCTCCCTGAGGGAGAGGGATAGGGTGAGGGGGAAGTGGACGTTCGAAATCCACGACGCAGCCACTGAAAATAGCGAAGAACCCCATTCGGATTTGTTTCGGATTTCGGATTTCGGATTTCGGATTTGGCGCTGCGAGCGGCTCAACCGTCCAACCTGATACTTACGTCTGTGGCCCTGGTCGAACTTCGCAACGTCAGCAAAATCTATCACCTCGGCGGCGAGGAGATTCGCGCGCTGGACGACGTCTCGCTCGACATTCAAGCCGGCGAGTTCATCTCCATCATCGGGCCGTCCGGCAGCGGGAAATCGACGCTCATGCACATCCTCGGCTGCCTCGACACGCCGACGAAAGGAACGATTCAACTCGATGGCATCATGATACACGGGGCTTCGACCCAACAGTTGGCGGGTATCCGCAACCGCAAGATTGGCTTCGTGTTCCAGTTCTTCAATCTGCTTCCCAAATTGAGCGTCTTGCAGAACGTGGAATTGCCGATGGTTTATAGCGGCCTCCCGGGACGCGAACGAAGAAACCGAGCTCTGGATGCGCTTAAAATGGTCGGTCTGGAAAATCGCTCGAAGCACCGACCCATGCAGCTTTCCGGCGGACAACAGCAACGTGTCGCCATCGCCCGCGCGCTCGTCAATAACCCGAAGATCGTTTTCGCGGACGAGCCCACCGGAAACCTGGATTCGCACACGGGCCACGCGATTCTGGAATTGTTTCGCAAGCTCAGCCAGGAAGGCCGGACCATCGCCCTGGTCACGCACGATCCGGACATCGCCGCCGTGACGCCCCGGCGCATTGAGATTCGCGATGGAAAAATAGCCAAACAATCGGACCCGAAACTGGCGGGACTGTGTGCCGCATGAATGCCGATGTTCGAATCTTGCTGAAGCGTAGCGCAGATTTTCAATCTGCTGTATCGCGGAATTGCATTCCGCAAGCGGCCGCCAAGATCGAGCGCTCTGGAACTTGCCGGAGCGCCGCCGATTGCAAATCGGCGATACGGCAGAGTGCAACTCTGCGCTACATCGGCTGACTACGAGACTATGGACCTTCTGAACGCCATCACCATCGGCTTTAAGGAAATCTGGGCGCACAAGTTCCGCTCGTTACTCACCATGCTCGGCATCATCCTCGGCGTCTCGAGCCTGGTCGCGATGTCGGCGCTGGTCAAAGGCATGGAGAATGGGATGAAAGAGGCCCTCATCGCCATTGGCGGTCTGGAGAAGGTTCGCATCGAAGAACAGGACATCCCCGCGCACCAGCGCCACCTCGAAGATCAAGCGGTCGGCTGCACCATCCACGATGTGTATGCCCTGCGCCGGAGCGCGCCGTTGATCAAGCTCGCGACACCGGAAATGCGCGTCTCGCCCGGAGGCGGCTGGGGCGGGCGCAGCAGCACGCTCATCACGCACGGCACGAAAACGCTCCGCGAACGGGCCAATCTCATCGGCACCTGGCCCACCGCGCTGGAAATGAACCAGCACGTCGTCGAACACGGGCGGATGTTCAATGAGATCGATGACGAAAACGCCTGGAACGTTTGTGTGATCGGCACGAGCATTCGCGATCAACTCTTCGGTTCACCCGAGGAGGTGGGCTATGAGATCGTCCCTGTCGGCCAGTCCATCAACATCAACAATCAACCCTTCCGCATCATTGGCATGTTCCAGCATTACGAAAGCGAGCAGGACCGCAAATTCCGCGAACTGGAGAAGGACCAGCCCAAACAAGTCCAGACCGGGCCGGAACGCCGCCGGGGCTGGGGCAGTGGCCGCGGCAGCGGGCAGAATAGCTGGGTGTACGGCATGAAGAATTCCACGATTTACATTCCGCTCAACACCATGTGGATCAAGTTTCGTTCCGGTGGCTTTGGCACCAACAGCATTCCCGATCCCCGCCTGTCCAGCCTCTACATCAAAGTGGCGGACATCGAAATGCTGGAGCCGGCCTTGCAGCAGGCCAAAAACGTCATGATGCACACGCACAAAGGAATCGAGGACTTCTCGTTCCAAACCCAGGAGAACTGGTCCGAGAACATCACGACCGCCATCCGCAACGCGCGCATGAGCGGCGGCTTCATCGCGGCGATCAGCCTGCTGGTCGGCGGCATCGGCATCATGAACATCATGCTCGCGAGCATCACCGAACGCATTCGCGAGATCGGCATCCGCAAGGCCATCGGCGCGACGCACGTCGATGTCTTCATCCAGATTCTCATCGAAAGCGTCGTGATCGCGCTCATCGGCGGATTGGCCGGGATGATCACTTCTTACGGATTGGTCGAAATGCTGACCATGCTCTCGCCGACGGAAAACACGCCTGTGATCACCGTGAATTCCATGGCGCTGGCGTTTGCGTTCAGCGCGCTGGTGGGCGTGCTGGCCGGCCTGGTCCCCGCCTTCAAAGCCGCCAAGCTCGATCCTATTCAGGCCCTCCGTTACGAATAGCCGTCACCGGGTTGAATGCCCAAGGTTCGGCACACCTGAGCGTCCACCCCTTTGCTGCGGATTTGTCCTAAATGGACTCCAAGAGCTTTTTCCAGGCCTGCCTATGCGAAGGCTGGGGGCTCCAGGTATCAAGGTGCTCTCCAACTTTACTCAGGAACACCGTTCGCATCCTTTCCCCGGCTAGCGCCAAGACGCCCCGAGCCAGTTCAAAAAAGTCAAAGACATACAGATTCTGTCCACTGGCGAATGCCGTCTGGACGCGCTCTTCAAGTGGCGCTTTGGCTTCGGCCTTGATCTCTGGGGCCGCAAAAAGGATGTCTTTGATCTTGGACTCGACCTGCTCCAAGATATCAACCAGCACATTCCAGCCGGGGATATCTTTCTTGCTGGCATCGTCCCGGAACATTCGTGGAATCCTCATCGGGTTCCGGATCATAATTCAGCCACACAGACTCCGTGCGTTCGCCTTTGGACGAATTGCAGAGCCGAGTGTCCGCGTCGATGCGCCGCCAACCTCGGTAAAGCCGGTTCATCAGCCCGCAATCATAGCCCGAAATAGCGACAGCCCCGCGCACTCCGTGGAGCACCTCAGCCAGATCGGCATGTTCTCGATCCGTCATCTCGAATCCGTACGCTTTGGCGTCTCCACGCGCCTCATGCGGGTACGGAGGGTCGCAATAGAAGAGCGTGTTCGGCGAGTCGTACCGTTGGATGATCTCCGTGGCCGGGGCATTCTCAATCTGGACGCGTTGAAGTCGCTGCACGATCTCAGGCAGCCCCTCGACACTCCCAAGCCAGCGAGAGACCGCTCCCGCCATACCGGCCCGCGAGGTCAAAACACAGTGTGCCCACCGGCCTTCGGAACTTGTCTGCGCAAGTCCAGTCCGAGTCTGACGCGCACGAACGAAGAAGCGGCGAGCCCGTTCCAATGCCGTCAACCCGGGTTCAGGAGTGCAGGCCTTCACGAGCTCCTCTCTTGAGAATGGCGTCAGACTAATCAGACGGACCAATTCCTCGCCCTCGTCCCGGAGGCACCGGAAGAAATTCACGACTTCTGAATCCAGGTCATTGTAGGTCTCTGCTGGAGCGGGCGGACGATTGATCAAGACCGCTGCCGAACCGCCAAACGGTTCGCAGAAATGGATAAAATAAGTCGGCAACAACGGTAAAATGAAATCGAGATGGGAGAATTTGCCGCCATAATAGCCGAAGGCGATCATCTTGCTGCGCCGCTCTTTGGCGCGAGCAATCAGACGGCGGTTGTTGAACTCCGAAGTCGCGGACAGACCATTGCTGCCGTTGATCTCGTTCCCGCGGTTCGAGCCGCGTTGGGTATCGGAAGCCGCCTTCATGTCGTTGAGACTCCGATAGCACGCGGGGCCGGTCAAATGCAAGCGCACGCTGTACTGCACACTTTCACTCAAGAATTACGGACGATCGATCGCAATCGAGTGCCGGCAATGGGGACACACTTCGTGGATCGGCCAGCGGTCGATCTGAAAATGGAGGTCGAGCGTCCCGCCGCACGACGGGCAGGGTGTGCCGCCCCTTGATGTCGCTCGCGCCGGAGTAGAGCTTGCGCACGGCGAAAAAGACCAGCGGGGCTCCGAGCAGCGCCACGGGGATCGCCACAAAATGCACCAGGGGGATCGGGATCATCAAGACCGCGGCCACCAACACCGCGCCCCCCAAGCGCAACGCTTTCTTGCGAACGTCCGCTTCGGTCCACGCGCTGCGCTCAATCTCTCCGTGCGCGATTTCGCCCTGCGTGCCGGTCGACGTGACTGCGATTCGTTCCGTTTTCGGCATTGGGGGCTCAGAACTGCACGTGGTTCAGCACGGAAAAAGCAGTTGGGCCCACGAAACACACGAAACACACGAAACACCCAAACCAAACGGGTTGCGAAGGAAACGATCCGCACCTAACCGGTGAGCGTGTCTCGAAGGTCAACACCTTCTCCTTTCGTGCCTTTCGTGTGTTTCGTGGGCCCCACCGCGGTCCAAAGTCAACAGACTGGGAAGGTCTCTGAAGCGCGCGCAGCATTACGGAGCGAGCGCGGCCAACGGCTTGCCCGCTCCGGGCGCGGCGCGGTGAAGCTGTTTTCGCAACTCCCGAATTACGTCCGCGTGCGCGGCGTCCTGGGCGAGGTTCTTCAGTTCCTGCGGATCGCGTTCGTGGTCGTAAAGTTCGACGCCGCTTTTGCCGCTGTTCCATTCCGTGTAGCGCCAGCGTTCGGTTCGGATGGAGTAACCCATCAATTTGACACGGGTCGACTCGGGGATGCCGTTGGTCACGGGACGCTCTACTTGCCGCGCGACCTGCGTGATGGCCGGTTTGGTCCACGCCGCTTCGGGATTCTGGAGCAACGGACGCAGGCTTTTGCCGTCGAGTTTGCCCGGCGCGCGCACGCCGCAGAGGTCGGCGAGGGTCGCGTGCAAATCGACCAATTCCACAGGTCGCGGACAAACCTGGCCGGCGTTTTTTCCGTCAGGCAAAGCGAGGATGAGCGGCACGCGCGCGGCGTTCTCAAAGATGGACATCTTCTGCCAGTAACCGTGCTCGTAAAGGTGATAACCGTGGTCGCTGAAGAAAACCACAATCGTGTTGCGCGCCAATCCCAGGCGATCCAACGCGTCGAGCACCCGGCCCACCTGGGCGTCCATGAAACTGGTGGAGGCGTGGTAAGCCTGGATGGCCAGGCGCCGTTGCTCGTCCGTCATGCGATCCTCGACCGGTTTGAACGGCAAGGCAGGCTTTGGAATCGTGCTCCGATAACCGGGCGGGACGGTGGGCAAGTTGATGCGATCGGGCGGATAAAGTTCAAACCATTTTTGGGGCGCGACATACGGCGTGTGCGGGCGATAGAAGCCCACCGCCAGGAAGAACGGCCGGTTCTGTTTCTGAAGTTTTTCCAGCAGCGCCACGGCATGGGTCGCGCCTTCGCCGTCGGTTTGCTCGGTGTCCGCGCCTTCCGCCGCCAGCCAGCTTAAGGTGGCGCCAAATCGGCCCGGGCCGGTGGCATTGGGTTGAATGGAAATGATTTTGTCCTCGTCATCGCGGTCGCGCCCCCGGGGATTGAACCGGTAATGCCAGCTCTGGAAATCGTCGTAGCTATCCGTGCCGATGTGCGCCGGAACGCCGTAATGGTAGAGCTTGCCGATGCGCGCGACGTAATAGCCCGCGCGCATGAAAGTCTGTCCGAGCGTCTGCACGCGCGGCGACGTCTCTCGCAAGTGCGTGGCGTTTTCGTAAATACGGATCGTGTCGGGCCGCAACCCTGTGAGGAACGAGGCGCGCGACGGATTGCACAGCGGGAACTGGCAATAGGCCCGGTCGAACCGCACGCCGCGAGCCGCGAGCCGGTCGATATTCGGCGATTTCACGAGCGGATCGCCATAGCACGCCAGCCGGGCCGCCAGGTCATCCGACACCATGAAAAGGACATTGGGTTTTGTGGCGGCGACGACAGGCTGAACGAACCAGGATGAGATCGCGACGAAAACCGCCGCACCGTAGATTTTGAGCAGCGCATTCATGAAGCAGGGATTTCTTCTCGCAAATCGCACGGGACTTGGCGAGTTCTTCTTAGACTTAGTGGTCCGTTTCGTAAATACGCTCACGTTCGTTGCGCCCAATTTGGCCTGGGGCAAGGCGCGACGAGCGAGCATCCCCCGCCAGTGGGGCTGTGACCGAGGAGCAACGCAGCCCCAGGC
>VHCZ01000218.1 GCA_016871535.1 Verrucomicrobiota bacterium | reverse complement strand
CCTGAACCTGACGGTAGGGCGAGCCTGTCCTCAGCGAGCCGAGTCGGACGTGTTCCAGGCACGTCGAGCGGCTCGCCGGGACGGACTCGCCCTACCGGGTTCATGGGGCGAGAGCATGGTAATCAGCTCAAGGAAGCTTTCCATGAACCGGCATTGGCATGCGCGCTACAATCCGGAAGGCATCACGGCGTACAACATCGTGCCCGGCTTGATGGGGGTGGTGCTTACCATGACGATGGTTATGATCACCGGGCTGGCCATTGGAGTGAAGCGCTACCGGCGGACGTTGGATTAGGGTCTGCTCAAAAACCCCCTTGGGGTTTTGGCGGGAGCGCCGCGCCGCCCCTGCGGGCTGGGGCGATTTTGGCTTCTGGCTTCGTTGCGCCTCGGTCACAGAGCTTGCTAGCTTTCTAGCTAGCTATGTTCCCTCGTCGCGCCACAGGCCAAATTGGGCGCAACGAAGGCCATCGCATTTATGCCCATGACCACTTAGGATTCCTCCCGTTATGTCCAGCACGAGACCCAAAATTCTGATCGTCGATGACGACGCCGACATCCTGACCTTTTACCAGGATTACTTCGAGCGGCGCTACGCGTTGGTCAAGCAGCACAAACTGATCACCGCCGAGCGCGAGTTGCTGGAGAAAACCTTGAGCGGCACGATCAGGCTTTGATTTCAAGAATTCCCTTTTCAGTGAGTGTGGTGACTCCAACTCCCTTTTCGGGAACAATGACGTGGCTCCGCGAGAGCGTCGCCCCACCAAGCATCGAATAGCTTATGAAAATCACACAAATCATCTGCCAGATCCTCCGCGTCCGCTCCGTTGAAAAGAAAACCGCCAGCTCGCAGGACGTCGTCCTCATCCGGGTCCGGACCGGCGACGGACTCGAAGGCATCGGGGAAGCGGACGCCTCGCCCGAGGTCGTCAAGGCCATCGTCGATGCGCCGTTCAGCCATAACATCGCCTGTGGCCTGCGACAAATCCTGATCGGGGAAAACCCGCTCGAAACCGAGCGCCTCTGGCAGAAAATGTATCGCCAGACGATGTATTTCGGCCGCACGTCGGTCACCATCTCCGCGATGAGCGCCGTTGACATGGCGCTGTGGGATTTGAAGGGAAAATATTTCCAACAACCGCTCCACCGGTTGCTCGGCGGCAAGCACCACGACCGAATCAAAGCTTACGCCTCGATCCTGTTCGGCAAGGACGGCGTGGCGACGCGCGATATCGGACGACGTTGGATCGAAGCCGGTTATCAGGCCGTCAAGTTTGGCTGGGAGCCGATGGGCCAAAACGAAGCGCTCGATCTGGATTTGGTTCGCGGCGCGCGCGAAGGCGTCGGAGACGGAACGCTGCTGATCGACGCCGGTTGCGTCTGGGATGCGCGCACCGCGCTGCGCCGGGCGCATCAATTTGCCGAGTTCAATATCGGCTGGCTGGAAGAACCGTTGCGTGAAGCGGACATCGACGGCTACGTCTGGCTGCGGGATCGCTCGCCGGTGCCCATCGCCGCGGGCGAAGGCGAGTGCGGCCGCGAATCGTTCCGGCCATTGATCGACCGTCACGCGCTGGACGTTTATCAGGTGGACATTTCGCGCTGCGGATTCACGGACGCGGCTTACCTCCGCGCGCGGGTCGAAGAAATCGGCGCGCGGCTTTGCAACCACTGTTACACCAGCCCAGTGACTGTGGCGGCGTGTTTGCACTGGCTGAGCACCTGTCGGGACGCGTTCATTTTCGAGGACAGCGTCGAAGACTCGCCGCTGCGCCACGAACTGACGCACGAAAAGATGCAAGCCCGCAACGGCTGGATCACCGTCCCGGACGGCCCCGGCCTCGGCGTGACCTTGAACGAGGAGTTCATCAAGGGATATCTGGTGGCGGAGTCGGGGAAGTAACTTGAGGATTTGACGGAAGCAGGGCGGGCCTGCCGGTCTGTATCTGCTCAGCGTGGGCGACCCGCCCGCCTCGTTCGGCGACTCGCCGAACGAAACGGAAGCAAGGTGCAGAATAGGCCGGAAGCCGGAGCCAATTTCCCTCGAGATCAACGCCATTCCGTCGGACGGACGGCACGGGCGAGTCGCCTGTTGTGTTCGGCAGAGGATTAGCTTTCCGCGTGAGATCCCGTGTCCTCTGCCTCTCTTCCTCATAGAAGGAGGAGAGGGCCGGGGAGAGGAGGTTGCTTTACAGGAGTCCCCCTCTCTCCGGCTCTCTCCCCACTCGTTCCTCGCGGGGAGAGTGAGGAAAACCGAGCCGAGCGTTTTTGATGCCGAACACAGTTGGCGAGTCGCCTGTGCTACCCACGCTCCCCGCGGAAGAAGGACGGACGATTTCGCCTTTTCGTGCCGTCCGCGCTCTGGCACGGGACGCCGATGACCTACGAGCAGTTGCCTGACGAATGGAAGGAGTGGCTCGACCTGACGCCGCTGGAGCGCTTCCGCAGGAGCGAGGAACTGTTCGCACAATACCTGGCGATGGGAGGCAGCCTTGATCCCGACCCCGATCCGACAAGTCCTTTCGACTTTCCAGACGAATGGCGTCCAGGCACTGCTCATGGGCGGGCAGGCCTGCGTCTTCTACGGCGCGGCGCAAGTTAGCATAGACGTGGATGTGATGCTCCGAATTGTTGGTCGCCATCCACTACCGCGAAAATGGCGGATCACCGCGCTCGGACTGGATCGAGTCCGGCTACCAGCCGGACGGAACGGTCGCGGATCAGTCCTGGACGGATCGCAAGGAATTACCCGCGACCTTTCACGCGGCAGGTTGCCGATCGAGGCGGGCTGGTAGCCCGCTCCACCCAGCTAGGGCCTTCATGACCGCGCGCCCTAATGGGCGACAACTTGTGGATGCACCGGCGAGCGAGGACAGGCAAAATGCTCTTTTGCACTTCGCCGGCGCGGGTATATTATCCTCAATCAATCAACGCGCCGAATTGCTGTATGATTTGCCGAAATCCTGTCGATGCTCACCGAAGCTGTGATGGTTCAGTCGGATTGAGGAGCGCACGCGCCCTCGCGTGCAGTGGTCGGCGCCCTCGCCGACCACAACCATCCGCAATAACCGTTCATCGTTTCGCACTGCGGCTTCAACAACGTTTCGACTGGCGAGGCGCCAGTCGGGACACGCGAGGGCGCGTGTGCTCCCCATTTCCTTCGACATGCTCCTGCTTGTGCTTCCTGATCCTCCTCTTGCTGGTCATGCTGCGCCTCACGGTCGAAGCTGCGCCAGCCAAGATCGATTACAACCGCGACATTCGGCCCATCCTCTCCGAGAATTGCTACGCCTGCCACGGCCCGGACGAAGGCAAACGCAAAGCCGGCTTGCGCCTTGACCGGAAGGAGGACGCGTTCAAGAAACTTAAGTCCGACGCCATCGCGATTGTTCCGGGCGACGTGGCCAAAAGTGAATTGATCAGCCGGTTGACCACGACGAATGAAGACGACCGGATGCCGCCGACGAAATCGGGCAAGGCGCTGTCTCCCGCCCAAATTGTTCTGTTGAAGAAATGGATCGAACAAGGCGCGGAGTGGAAAGGCCATTGGGCTTACCTCAAACCAGAACGGCCTCCCGTTCCCGAAGTGAAGAACAAGAGCTGGCCGCGCAACGAAATCGATTTCTTCATTCTGTCACGCCTGGAAGCCGAGGCACTCAAGCCGTCGCCCGAAGCCGACAAATCCAAGCTCATTCGTCGGCTCTCGCTTGATCTGATCGGCCTCCCGCCGTCGATCGCGGAAGTGGAAGAGTTCCTCTACGACAACAGCCCCGAAGCTTACGAGAAGCTGGTGGATCGCCTGCTTGGCTCGCCGCAATACGGCGAACGGATGGCGCAATTCTGGTTGGACCTCGCGCGCTACGCCGACACGAATGGCTATCACATCGACAATCATCGCGACAATTGGAAGTGGCGCGAATGGGTGATCGACGCGTTCAACCGGAACCTGCCTTTCGACCAGTTCACGATCCGGCAACTCGCCGGAGATCTGCTGCCGAGCCCGACGCTGGAACAACGCATCGCCTCCGGTTTCAACCGAAACAACATGCACAATTTCGAGGGCGGCGCGGACCCGGACGAGTATCAGACCAAATACGTCGTGGATCGTGTGGACACAACGGCTACGGTCTGGCTGGGCACAACCATGGCCTGCACCGAGTGCCACGACCACAAGTACGATCCGTTCACGCAAAATGAATTTTATCAGTTCTACGCCTTCTTCAACACCATCGCGGAAAAAGGACTCGACGGCCAGGTGCAGTCCCCGGCCCCGCGCCTCGCCCTGCCTTCGCCGGAACAGAAAGCGCGCCTCGAACAGTTGGACCGAGAGATCAAGGGAATTGAAGCCGGCCGCAAAACTTTGCTCGAAACCCCAAATACCGAATGGGACAAGGCCCAAGCTGACTGGGAAAAGAAATTTCGCGCCATCGCCACAGATTGGACGGCGTTGGAACCGCGGCACGCTTCTTCCCTCAAAGGCGCGACACTCACCAACGCGGAAGACCGCGCGATTTTGGTAACCGGCGCAAACGAGGACAAAGAGGCTTACGCAATCACCTTGAAGAGCCAGATCAAGGACATCACCGGCATCCGCCTCGAAGCGTTGCCTCACGACTCTTTGCCAGGCAAGGCCGCTGGACGGGGAGAGAAGGGTAATTTCGTTTTGACCACCATCGAAGTGAACGCCAAGGCAGCCGGCGTGCGCGCCGACTCCGAACCAGTTGATCCGCCTTTGATCGGCGCCTGGTACGCGCTCGGTCCATTTCAAGCCGACTCGCCCCGGCAAGCGTTCAGCAAGGCGTTCATCCCGGAAGGCGAGATTGATTTGAAAAAAACCTATGACGAAGGCCGGCTGAAATGGGTCAAGCGCGAGGACTGGAAAGACGGGACGGTCCACGCGCTCCAGGGTGAAAACTCGGCTACTTATCTGTTCCGAATCATCACAGCGCGTCAGTCGCAGCAACTGACGGCCCTCATCGGCAGCGGCGACGGCGTGCAAGTCTGGCTGAACGGAAAGCGAATCTTCTCCAACGACGTCGTGCGCGACGCGAAGCCGGACCAGGACAAAGTGCGTCTGCGCCTGGCGAACGGCGAGAACAAGCTTCTGCTCAAAGTCAGCAACGCCGCGGGCGAAAGCGGGTTTTCCTTCGCGTTGTCCAAGGAACCCCTGATGGAGCATCCGGTGGATTTCGACCGCGCGGTGGCGGATTTCAATAAACCCGGCTTCAACGTCATGGCCGCGCTGGATGCGCAACCGGCCACGGGTTGGTCCCTCGGCGAAGGCGCCAGCCCGGTGCCGCGACACGCTTATTTTCTGTCCCGGCAGCCGTTTGGTTTCGCCGAGGGGACCGAAATCAAAGTTCGGATGAAGTTCGAATCCGCCAGGCCGCGCAGTTCGCTCGGCCATTTCCGCATCGCCGTCACGGACTCCAGCGGCTTGACCGAATTCGCGGCGTTGCCGGATAACATGCGCGCGGACCTCGTCGTTCCGGAAGAGAAGCTGACGACGCAGCAGAAGCAGGAATTGCGGACC
The DNA here is from genome assembly GCA_016871535.1 of Verrucomicrobiota bacterium. Lineage (NCBI taxonomy): Bacteria > Pseudomonadati > Verrucomicrobiota > Verrucomicrobiota bacterium. The sequence goes on along the minus strand of VHCZ01000218.1, from coordinate 5,093 downwards.
TACTATCGCGAGGCGTTCGTGGATGAGGTCAAGTCCATCAACAAAGTCCTGGCGGACCAGCGCGACGCGCGAACCAAGTTCGACCGCTCGATTCCTTCGACGATGGTCATGCAAGAAATGGACAAGCCGCGCGAGACCCACATTCTCGTTCGCGGCGACTTCCGCAACAAAGGCGAAAAAGTCGCGCCGGGGGTTCCGGCGGTTTTGCCGCCGCTGCCCGCCGGAATGCCAGCCAACCGCCTCGCGCTCGCGCAATGGCTTATCGATCCGAACCACCCGCTGGTGAGCCGCGTTACAGTCAATCGGTTTTGGCAAATGTATTTCGGCACCGGCCTGGTCAAGACGGCGAACGATTTCGGGTCGCAAGGCGAATGGCCGTCCCATCCCGAACTGCTCGATTGGCTGGCCACGGAGTTCCTCCGGTTGAAGTGGGATATGAAAGCGACGCAGAAGCTCATCGTGATGTCCGCCACTTACCGCCAGTCATCCCAGGTCACGCCGGAATTGCTGGAGAAAGACCCGGACAATCGCCTTCTGGCGCGCGCGCCGCGCTTGCGGCTTGAAGCGGAGTTCGTCCGCGACAACGCGCTCGCCATCGCCGGGGTGTTGAATCGCGAGATGGGCGGCGAAAGCGTTCGGCCGTACCAACCGCCGGGCCTCTGGGAAGCGATCGGATTTACCGACAACGGCAACTTCAGCAGCCAGGCCTACACGCAGAGCCAAGGCGACGATAATTACCGCCGCGGCCTTTACGTGTATTGGAAGCGTTCGTTGCCTTACGCCTCGTTCGTGACGTTCGACGCGCCCAACCGCGAGGTCTGCACGGTGAAACGTCCGCGCACGAACACGCCGCTCCAGGCGCTTGTGATGATGAACGATCCTGTTTACGTCGAAGCCGCGCGTTGTTTCGCGCAACGGATTATCCGCGAAGGCGGTTCTTCAACGTCTCAGCGCGTCGCGTATGCTTTCCGCCTGGCCGTGGCCCGCCCGCCAACCAAACAAGAAGAACAAATCCTGTTGGGCATTTACGAAAAACAGTTGGCGAAGTTTCAGAAAGACAAAGCGTCGGCGATGGCGCTGGTGACCATCGGCGAATCGCAGCCGCCGTTTGGACTCGATCCCGCCGAGCTGGCCGCGTGGACCGCCCTCGGCAACGTCATCCTGAACCTCGATGAGACGATCACCAAGGGGTGATCGAAATGACGAATGTCTAATGATGAATGACGAAAGAATGACTAAGGCTCGAACGAGGAATCCTGCCCTCGAACTCGGCATCCTTGAGCTGGGGACCGCACGCGCCCCCGCGTGCAGTGGTCGGCGCCCTCGCCGACCACAGTTTCTGTCCGCAAAAGTCATCGTTCGATGTGACGGTTACAACGACGTTCCGACTGGCGGGGGCGCCAGTCGGAACACGCGAGGGCGCGTGTGCTCCCCATCCGCGGGACTGCGTTTTGCCTTGGAAGGATTCGACATTCGACATTCGACATTCTTTCGTCATTCGTCCTTAGTCCTTCGTCATTCCTCTTGCTTGCTATGACTCCTCAGAATCCATTCTATCGTGAACTGGCACGGGTCATGACCCGGCGGCATTTCTTCAGCCGCACCAGTCTGGGCCTGGGCACGATCGCGCTCGGCTCGCTGCTCAACAAAGACTTGTTCGCGGCGACCGCCCAGAGCGGCGCGAAATCATTCGGCGCGATCAACCCGCTGCATTTCGCGCCGCGCGCCAAACGCGTCATTTATCTGTTTATGTCGGGCGCGCCGTCGCACATCGATTTGTTCGATTCCAAGCCGAAGCTCGCGCAACTGACCGGCACCGAACTGCCGCCGTCCGTCCGGGGCAACCAGCGCATCACGGGCATGACTAGCGGCCAGGCGCAACTCCTCTGCGTCGGTTCGCCGTTCAAGTTTGCCAAATACGGCAAAGGCGGAGTTGAGTTGTCCGAGTTGCTGCCGAACATCGCAAAGGTCGCAGACGAACTCGCGGTCATCCGCTCGATGTTCACCGAGCCGATCAATCACGATCCGGCCGTGACGTTCATAGGCACGGGACATCAGCAACCGGGGCGGCCCACTGTCGGCGCGTGGGTGTCGTACGGTTTGGGCAGCGAGAACCGGAATTTGCCTTCATTCGTTGTCTTGCTCTCGGGCGGAGGTGGCCAGCCGTTGCAGGCACGTTACTGGGGCAGCGGATTTTTGCCGGGCACGCATCAGGGAGTCCAGTTCCGGGGCTCGGGCGATCCGGTGTTGTTCGTGTCCAATCCGAAAGGCATCACGAATCAGACGCGCCGCGAGTTGCTGGATGGCATCCGGCAGCTCAACGAAATCCAGCTCAATGCCGTGGGTGATCCCGAAATTGCCACGCGCATCGAGGCTTACGAAATGGCCTACCGCATGCAGACCAGCGTCCCGGAGTTGATGGACATTTCCAAGGAACCAAAGGAAATCCTCGACCTCTACGGGGCCGAGCCGGGCAAACCGTCCTTCGCCAACAATTGCCTGCTGGCGCGGCGGCTCGCCGAACGCGACGTGCGCTTCATCCAGTTGTTCCACCGCGACTGGGATCACCACAGCGATTTGCCGAATGCGATCCGCAGGCAAGCGAAGCTGACCGATCAGGCATCGGCGGGGCTCATCATGGATCTCAAAAAGCGCGGGATGCTCGACGATACGCTCGTGATTTGGGGCGGGGAGTTCGGGCGCACGAGCTACAGCCAGGGCGAAATCAGCAAAACCAGTTTCGGCCGCGACCATCATCCGCGTTGCTACAGCCTCTGGATGGCGGGCGGCGGGATAACAGGAGGCATCACTATCGGCCAGACCGATGACTTTGGCTACAACGTCGCGGAAGAGCCGGTGCACGTGCACGATTTTCACGCAACGGTTCTGCATTGCCTGGGCATCGACCACGAAAAGCTGACCTACAAATTCCAGGGCCGCGATTTCCGCCTGACCGACATCGCCGGCAACGTCGTGCAGAAGCTGCTGGCGTAGGATGGAAGGATTCTTGGACACGAATATCGCGAATTACTTCCCCGTTCTCATTCGCGCCAATTCGGAAATTCGCGTCAGTTCCCAGAGATCATCCATCCGGCGTGCGTCTCTGAGTTGTCTGGTCTTGCGCCCGCGGGCTTCGGGTTTATCCTTCCTTCACCGAACCAACACCCAACTTGAACTCGCTCAACGTTCCTTATGTCCATCCAGACTGATGACGGCTCGTCCAGGCTGACCCGTCGCGAATTGCTCAAGGGCGCAGCCGGCGCGGGATTAGTTACGGCGCTCGGCCCTCTCGCCGGTTGCGTGAATCTTCCGAAAGAGAAAGCCAATTTAATTCGCCGCGAGAACGCCAAGCCCGGAACAACCGACTGGCTCCTCACGAACACGCGCGTCGATCCCAAGACGAAGTATCGCTGCCCGTGGATCGAAGGCTATTGCTCACGCAACAGCGTGCGGGCCGGCGAAACTATCGATTTCATAGTCAGCACCAATCCGCCTTCGCAGTTCACCATTGATCTTTATCGGCTCGGTTACTACGGCGGCAAGGGCGGTCGGCACGTGGCCAGGCTCGGTCTGTTCGAGGGCAAAACGCAACCGGAACCGCCCATCGGGCCCGAGCGTGTCCGGGAATGCCTCTGGGAACCCGCGACAAAGTTCACGATCCCTAAAAACTGGCTGAGCGGCGTGTATCTCGGAAAGTTGACCGAGGAGAAAGAAAAGCTCCAAAGCTATGTCATCTTCATCGTCCGCGACGATCGCGCGTGCGATTTCCTGTTCCAATGCAGCGACACGACCTGGGCCGCGTACAATCGCTGGCCGGACGTGTTTTCGCTCTATGACGACGGCACGCCGCCGCACAACTGGTACGTCGGCCCCGGCGTGCGCGCCGGCTGGGACCGGCCTTACGGGAAGTATCGCCAAATCTTCGACGCGCCGCTTTCACAAGGCTCGGGGGAGTTTCTCCTGTGGGAATTTCCTCTGACGTTCTGGATGGAGCAAGAAGGCTACGACGTTTCCTATATCAGCAACGTCGATACGCACACCGACCCGAAAGGCCTGCTGCGCGCGAAAGCGTTTCTCTCCGTCGGCCACGACGAATACTGGTCGCTGGCCATGTTCAACCACGTGAAGGCCGCCGTGGACGCCGGTGTCAACGCCGCCTTCTTCAGCGGCAATTCGGTGGACGGCGTCGTGCATTTCTATCCGAACCGCGCGGGCATTCAAAACCGCAGCCTTTCCCGGATCGGCAAGTTCGGCCCGTTCGACGACGAAGTGAAAAAGTTTGCCAATCGCTGGCGGCGCCATGGCCCGAACCCCGCCACGCTCATGGGCGCGCGCTCGACCGATCCCTACAACGGCACCGCCGACTGGACCTGCGTCAACGAGAAGCACTGGCTCTTCGAGGGCGCCGGCATGAAGAACGGCGACACGATCAAAGGCCTCGTCGGCTGGGAACATCACGGTTTGCCCGCGGATATTCCCGGACTTGAGATTCTTGCGCGCGGACCCGTGTTCAGCGGCGGCAAGCCGCGCAACGTCGAATTTACCGCCACGATTTATCCGGCGAAGAAAGGCAACCTGGTCTTCAATGCCGCGACGATCTGGTGGTCGGATGGCTTGAGCGCGCCGCCAGGCTACCTCCGTCCTTCCGCGCACGGCGGCACTCCGCCCGGCCCGGACGCACGCGTGCAGCGGATCACGACGAATCTGTTCCGGAAGTTTCTCGAAACGGCGCTGTAACGTTTCCCAGAATCGGGGAACACACGCGCCCTCGGGTGTTTCGAGCGACGCCCCGCCGGTCGAAATCAACGCGTCGGATAGGTTCGTGATGGAATTTGCAACTGAACCGAGTTGGTCGGCGAGGGCGCCGACCAGTGCACGCGGGGCGCGTGCTGTCCCAAAAGAAGGAGCGCCGAGTGGCCTCGGCGCTCCTGGTGTTTTCCTTTGCTTTTCGGTCACCGAGGCATCCTTAGAGCGTGTCCGAAAATTGCGCGGGGTCCTGCGGCGAGGGATTTTGGCTGTGGCCAAGGCGGCGAGGTCCGAGCATCCCCAACGCGGGCTGTAAGGACCGAGCCAACGCAGGCCACGGACAAAAG
>VHCZ01000217.1 GCA_016871535.1 Verrucomicrobiota bacterium | reverse complement strand
CCAACACTTCGTAGGCCAGCGGATAACCTTCGGGTGTGACGATCAGCGCGAGGATCACCTGCACGCAATCCGATCGTTTGTCCCGGCTGTAGCCGAAGCGGCGCTTGTCTCCTTCGGGAAAGGGCGGGTAGGGCGCGTCGTTCCTCCTCGGTAGCCGTTTGGAGATACGAGGGTTGGCATTTTTTTCGGGACATTCTACAAAGGGCAGTGGCTGGCCGTGGCGACTTGGAGCTCGGCCGCCTTCCACATCAAAGACCGAGATCAGTTCATTGGCTGGACTCCTGAACAGTGCCGGCGCCGGCTGCCGCTTTTGGCTAACAATTCCCGCCTGCTGGTCATGCCCGACTGCCACTACTACAATCTCATCAGCCGCTTCATGAAGTTGATGTTGGCCCGACTCTCGGAGGACTGGCAGCAACGCTGGGGACATCCCCTCGCCCTGGTGGAGACGTTCGTTGACCCCCGCTACTACCCAGGCACGGCTTACAAAGTTAGCGGTTGGTCGCACCTGGGCAAAACGGCCGGTTGGAAGCGCGATGCCGACGATTTTTACGAGAAGAACGACGCGCCCAAACAGGTTTGAGTTCGGGAACTGACCAAGAAAGCGTGCGGGAAGTTGCGCGCGCCACAATTGCCTGCCGCATGGGCCAAAGTGGAAGCGGCGGTGCGGGTCCGATGTACGGCCAAGGTGCAGCAAATCCGCAGTTTGATGGAAGCCGTCCAGGCCGACCTTCCGGAATTTCGTCGCAAACACGGGCTAGATAGGTGTAAGGTTTCTGTGTTCCGCCATTCGGTTGGCCCGGCTGGTACCAGCCGGCGTCGTGGGAAAGCAGGACACAATCTCCAAATCCGGCGGCGATCAATTCCTTAATGGCTGCGATCAACGTGCTGTCCTCGCTGGGATTCCATCCGAAAGAATCGAACTCGATGAACACCCCGCGTGCCGCCAGTTCTCGATGAAATGCCCGGTTGCGCTCGGCCTGGGCGTGCACCCAGATGAACCGAATCGACGGGCTGATTGATTCCAGAATGTCGGTCTGGCGGCGCGCGACGCTGCCGGCCGCCGTGTGACTCGCAACCACCGCGCCGGTCGCCAGGGCGGCGCGGCCCGCAGTGCGCAGGAATTTTTCCTCCAATGCGGTCAATCGGGAGTCGCTTGTGGAAATCTTGATGAATCCGGCTCGGGTGGTTGTGCCCTCGAGGCCTTCGCGAATCTCTCGCGTGAAGAGGGCTGTCAGATCGGCCTCCGTCATGGCGGGGTGAGCCGGCGGCGCGAAATTGGCCCGGCCATACACGCCCGTGGGGACGATGACCGGCAAACCCGATTCGACGGCCAGGCGCAGGATCGCCGGCACGTTGCGTCCGACGCCGATGCTGGAGCATTCGACGAGCACGCCCACGCCAGCCTCCTTCGCTTCGACCAGGCGAGGTTTCATGACCCGCACCACGTCTTCGATATCCGCCTGCGCGTAGCTGGGGACGGTTGGTCCGCGCAAGTCGGTGAAAATATGCTCGTGCGGAAGGACGACGCCCGTCTGGTTCGCCGCCACGTCGCCCAGCACCGTTTGAAGCGAAGCCGTGTAATCGTTCGTTCTGAGCCGAAAATAGCGGTTGCCGCGCCCAGGCGTGATCCGAACCGAGCGCCGGCCAAGCTCAAGTTGAGCAGATCGTCGCGCGGGCCACCAATTCGAGTTCGGCTCCAGTCCGTCCGCGACCTCCAGCAAATAATCCCTCCCTGGCGTGTCTTCCCAGGAAAGCTCGATCAGGCCGCCGCTCCGAGCCGCTTTCAACGCCGGCGGCAAGTCTGCTCCAAGAAAGTCAGGCCAGGGCGAGACCAGCAGCCACCCCATGAGCATCAACTTAAGAGCCTGTCTGAAAACTGTCTTCTGAGTGGAACAGTCCACCGGCCTGTTGCGGCGGGCTACCAGCCCGCCGGGCCTTTTGACGGCAGGTTGCAGCCAAAAACGGGCTGGTAGCCCGTTCTACCCATTTTTCAGACAGGCTTTAAGGAAGCGGCATGCGGAATTCATAGACACGAGCACCACGCAACAGGCAAAGTGGAGCACCCTCAAACTTATCACCGCGGTCTCAACTGGCAAGGCGCAGTCCGCAACTCGCCCCTGGACCCAAGCAAATCGCCCCAAAACCGTAGGCTTCTCCCCATTCTTTGGCAGAATTGGCGCAACAAACAGCTATGTTCGCAGTAACCAAAGCAACAGAGTCAATCCGCGCCAAAGGCCTTTTGTCAGCTTTTGCTCTGCTCCTGGGGATCGTCGGCTTCAAGACCGACGCCCTGGGACAAGGGTGAGTGGCGGTGCGATGTGGCACGCTCAGTTTGAGTGCGCATGGCGAATCGTTCAGCTACCTGGAAAAGGGTGACTGGCAAGCTTCCCTTGCTTATCGGTGGCTGCACTCGGATCGGCACTTCGTGGGTGAGGTCGAGCAGAAGCAGCGATTGGGGCAAGGGTCGGAAGTCATCAATCGCGTGCACACGTTTGATCTCACCGCGACCTACGCCGTCACGAAGCGCTTTTCCCTCGCGCTCACCGTGCCCTTTGTTCACGCCGACCGGTCCTCGCTCTACGAACACGACCGAACCAATCGCCATCACATGCAGGCGGGCGGTCTTTCGGATGTTCGGCTGATGGGCAATTATTGGGTTTTCTCGCCCGACAACAACCCCCATGGCAACCTGGGGCTGGGCGTGGGGATCAAAGCGCCGACCGGCGACTACAAAGCCACCGACTATCGGTTCCGGGCCACCGGTCCGGAATTGTCGTACGTGGACAACTCAATCCAACCAGGAGACGGCGGCTTGGGCGTGCTCGTGGATTTTCAAGCGTTCCAGAAGGTCTTCAAGAACACTTTCGCCTACATGAACGGGACGTATCTGATCAATCCGCAGAACACGAATGCGATCGGCAACTCCATTTGGGATTCCTACATTCTGCGCGGGGGTTTGAGCTATGCGCTGTGGCCGTCCAAGGGCCTCGCCTTGAGCCTCGGTGGCCGCGTGGAAGGCGTGCCACCGGAAGACGCGTTTGGAGAAAGCCAGGGCGCAAGACGACCCGGATTCGCGGCCTCAATCGAGCCTGGCTTGACCTGGGCTTACAAAAAGACCTCGCTCAATCTGTCCACGCCGGTCGCGCTCTATCGAAACCGGCAGCGGAATTATCAAGGGCGCGCCGGAGACGCCGCGTTCGCCGACTATCTGATTACAAGCAGCATCACCTACCGTTTTTAGGGGATTTCCCGGCATAGTCCTCCGCGATCGGCAGCGTCCCTAATGCGTGGCGCTGCCGATCGTCTTTTCGATTCAGCGAACATGATTCGATAAAACGTCTCTGGCCGACGAAGCCGCGATGTGACAAAAAGTTTGTTCCGTACGGAACAAACTTTTTGCGCGGATTTCGCTCTCCGTGAGAGACGCATCGAGGAATGAGGTTGCCAAGCGGATCAAGGATTGCGAGCGTCCACGCCGTTGATGTCTTTCTGTTCTTTTTCTGCCTGCCGCGTGGCAGGTCGAACCGAAAGCTCCAACAGTTTCCAAACTCGCATGCGATGGCTCTGAGCTATGTCTTCCTCCCTGACTACGTTCTCATTCCCCACCCCTACCCTGTTCGGCGCAGGCGCGTTGCAGGAATTGCCAGCACGGCTCGCACAAACCGGTCTTCGCCGTCCCCTCGTCGTCACCGACGACGGATTGCTGAAGACCGATGCGTTCCAATCGCTGGTTTCGACGTTGGGCGCAAATGAGCAAGGGCGCCAGTGGTTCCTTTACTCCGGCGTTCACCCGAATCCGATCGAGAACGATGTCCGCGAAGCCGCGGACGCTTTTCAGCGCCACGCCTGCGACGGCATCATCGCCATTGGCGGAGGCAGCCCGCTGGACGTGGGCAAAGCCGCGCGCGTCCTGGTCAAGCGCCCCGGGTTCAATCTCGCTAAGTTCTACGAGGAAAGCGACTGGTCTGGCCTGGCGCCGTTCATCGCCATTCCCACGACGGCCGGGACTGGGAGCGAAGTCGGCCGGAGCTCGGTCATCACGCTCGACGCCACCAAACGCAAGGCCGTGATTTTCCATCCCCAACTGCTGGCGCGGCTGGTGATCCTCGATCCGGAATTGACGCGTGGCTTGCCTCCCAAGTTGACGGCCGCCACCGGCGCCGACGCGCTCACGCACTGCATCGAAAGTTTTACGTGTCCGGCCTTTCATCCGATGTGCGACGGCATCGCGCTGGAAGGCGTCCGGCTCATTGTCGAGGCGCTGCCGCGCGCGTATCGCGATGGCGATAATCTGGATGCGCGCGGCAAAATGCTCGTCGCGGCGGCGATGGGCGCGGTCGCGTTTCAGAAGGACCTCGGTGTGGTCCATTCGATGGCGCATCCGCTCTCGACGCTTTGCGGGATGCACCACGGATTGGCCAACGCGCTGTGCCTGGTGGCGGGGATGAAGTTCTGCGCGGCGCGCTGGCACGGCCTTTACCGCCGCGTCGGCATTGCTTGCGGAATGGATCTGATGAAAGTGCCGGGCGTAGAAGCCGACCGGCTCACGATCGAATTCATCGCTGAATTTCTGGCGGGCCTTGGCTTGAACACGAAATTGCGCGAGCACAGCGTGAAACCGGAGCAACTCGAGGCCCTCGTCGCCCAGGCATTCGATGACCCTTGCCACAAAACCAACGCTGTAGCAGTGACGAAGGAAGATTTCAGACAGCTTTATCTGGATGTTTTGTGATTGGCTGAAGGAAACGCGAATTCCGCGAATTGTTGCGAAGGCGATGGATCTGGCCGCATCCAGATGCTGCCACCCTGCAGCGGTAACGATTTGTGGAATTAGCCGAAAAGAACGAACGAGGCCGAAAGAAAACCTTTTTCGCCTCCTTTCGTTTCTTTCGGCGATTCGGTTCATGGAAAGTTCCCTGTTCCTTTCGGACCTGCACTCGGCCCATGAACGCGGTAGGGCGAGTCCGTCCCGGCGAGCCGCTCGACGCGCGTGGAACACGTCCGACTCGGTTCGCTGGGGACAGGCTCGCCCTACCGTCAGGGGAAGGAAGAATGTTGAACCCAAGCTGTCTGCTCCAGCATGAGGAACGGCCAACCCGAATGGAACATCGCGACGTTTGGAGTCAGTAATCACTGCCGTTCCGAGAGATGGCCTTCCGCCCCTCCCGAAAGGCCGCCGCGAAGAGAACGATCACGCCCGCAGCCAGCGCCGCCGGGATCACCCAGATGCCGCGCCAGTCGTGTGTGATCGCGCCAAGCGCGAGCGGCAGTTTGTGCGCGTCCATCACGCGACCCGCCAGGTTCGTGCCTACGAACGCGCCGACGCCCCAGAGCACAAACGCGATCAACCCTTGCGCCGCGCCGCGAATCCGTTCGTTGGCCTGGTCATCGACATACATTTGCCCGGTGATGAACAGGAAGTCGTAGCAAATGCCGTGGAGGATGATCGCGCCGTAGAGCATCGCCGTGCCGAGCGCGCCGGGGATATTTCCATAAGCCATGAGCACGTAACGCGTCAGCCAGGCGAGCATGCCGAGCAGAAGCGTTTTCTTGTAGCCGAGCTTGCGCAGGAACCAAGGCAACAGCGCCAGGAAAACCATGTCCGACACCTGCGCCAGCGTCATCTTCGCCGCCGGATTCGTCCAGCCAAGCTGGCCGAGATAAGTGATCATCATCACGAAATAGAAATAGAGCGGGATGCAGATGAGAAACGTGCAGAGAACGAAGATGGCGAAAGAAGGACGCCGGAACAACGCCAGCGCTTCCAGGCCGAGCATTTGTCCTGCGCTGACTTTCTGGCCGACGTTCTTAGGCGGCGTGTGCGGCAAAGTAAACGAGTAAAGTCCTAACGCGAGCGAGATGATTGCCGCGACGACGAATTGCAGCGGGCTTCTCTCGGCGTTCAACCGGCTGATGATCAGGCCGGCGACGATCCAGCCGAACGCCGACCAGATTTTTACGCGCGGGAATTCTTTATCGGGATTCTCCAGATGGTGGAACGCGAGGGAATTGCCGAGAGACAGCGTCGGGACGTAGAGCACGCAGTAGGCGATCAGCACGGGGAAAAACGCGCCGAACGTTGTGAGTTTCGAGAGGAGGAAGAGCAGCGCGGCGCCGAGCAGGTTGAACACGGCAATCATCTTCTCCGTGGCAAACCAGCGGTCGGCGAGCAACCCCGTGAGGAACGGCGAAATCATGGCGCCAATGGCGAACGCGCTGTAAGCCAGCCCCGTCTGAGCGCCAGTGAAGTTGAGCGTGCCGAGCAAATAACTGCTCATGGCCACATACCAGGATCCCCAGATCAAATATTGGACAAACATGAAAACGGACAAACGGGGAACGAGGCGCGGGTGCATGAGTTGGCGTGTCCATAACAGAAGCGTGTCCAGGCTGGCAATGCGAATCCCCATGACGACACGAAACGGGCTGCATCTCCGAGTGATTGCAGGCCCGCCCGACGAAGTCCACACAAGGCTTGTCGAACCAAGGCGGAAATCATAATTTTCAGCCGTGCAGCTCCTGCTGGACAACTTGCCCGGAACCTTGCGCAGCCAGCGAGACACGCTTGCGAGGTGCCTGGAAGCCATGAATCGCGTGACGCCGCTGCAGGCTGTGTACCTCTTTGGCTCCCACGCGCGAGGCGAAGCGCGACCAGACAGCGACGTGGATTTGTGTTTGGTTGCCGATGGAGCTGAGCAGCAGTTGCAAACTGCGCGAGGCTTCCGGCGCGCGATCCGCGAAATCCACTCAAAGCCTGCCTTTACGCTTATCCCCATCACGCCTGCTCGCCTGGCCGAGAAACGTTTCCGCCACGATCACTTCTTTCACTCGGTCTTAAGCGAAGGAATCCTCCTTGCCACGGAAAACTGACTCCAACAATCCAGCGGACTGGCTCTGGATCGCCGAATCGTATCTCGAAGCCTTGCGCCTGATTTGTGAGCGACAGGTCGGTTACCAATTGTGTCGAAGCAAGTTGGCAGAGGTCCTGGAAAAGATGATCAAGGCGGAACTCATCCGAAACGGCTGGAGTCTCGAAAAAACTCACGATCTCGAAAAGCTTCTGGATCATCTCAAAGCCCAAGCCTCCGATCTGGTGGGGGTTGCTGAGCCTTTGTGCGATGCCTTGGGAGAACTGTATTTTATCGACCGCTATCCCGGCTTCGACCTGGAGGATCCGGATTGGCCGACGCTGCGGCAACAAATCGAGAGCGTCTCGCGGCTGCTTTTTGTGATCCAATCTCGGTTGCCTTCCGCGGGGAGCTAGCGTCAGACAACGCGTGATGACGACCCACGGGCGAGATAACCTTGTCAGCGACGACGAACGGCTCTTGCAGGAGCTGGGGTATCGCCAGGAGCTGGCCCGCCGGATGAGCGGTTTCTCGAATTTCGCCATTTCGCTCTCGATCATTTGCATCCTGGCCGGTGGCATCACGTCGTTTCATGTCGGCCTCTGCAGCGCGGGCGGGGCGAGCATTGGGCTGGGCTGGCCGCTCGTCTGTTTGTTCTCAATCGTCGTCGCCTTGACCATGGGGCAGGTGGCTTCGGCTTTCCCGACGGCGGGCGGACTTTACCACTGGGGCAGCATTTTGGGCGGACGCGCCTACGGCTGGATTACCGCCTGGTTCAACCTGGCCGGCATTGTCAGCGCGCTCGCCGCGATCAACGCCGGCACGTACGACTTCGCGACGGCGGCGTTTGGCGTGGCGCCACCGGCGGAGTCCGCGGCGACCGTGAAAACGATTGTCGTGGTTCTGATGACGCTGTCGCAAGGACTGCTGAACCATTATGGCATTCACTTAACGACGCGGTTGACCGATCTAAGCGGTTATTTGATTCTGATCGTGGCCTCCGTGCTGACGGTTGCCTTGGTGGCATGCACTCCGAATCTCGATTGGGCGCGGCTCTGGACTTTCGCCAACTTCAGCGGGTTGCCAGAAGCGGCGGCGGTCTTTCCCAAACAAGAGAGCCTAGTTTGGCTTTTTGCGCTCGGCTTCCTTTTGCCGGCTTACACGATTACCGGGTTCGACGCCTCGGCGCACACTTCGGAGGAAACGGTCGGCGCGGCGCACAACGTGCCGAAAGGGATCATCCGGTCCGTCTGGGTTTCCGGCGTGTTTGGCTGGGTGATGATCTGCGCGATTCTGCTCGCGATGCCGGACGTGCGCGAGGGCGTGAACAAAGCCGCCGAAGTCGTGCCCTGGACCCTGAAGTCCGTCCTGCCCGCGTGGCTGGCCTGGACGTTGCTCGCCGGAATCGTGGCGGCGCAGTATCTGTGTGGCCTGGCGGCCTTGACGTCCGCTTCGCGCATGACCTATGCGTTCGCGCGCGACGGCGGCTTGCCCTGGTCGCAATGGTTGCGCGCCGTGAATCCGCGATCGAAGTCGCCGTCGGTCGCAGTCTGGGCCTCCGCGACTTCCGCGGCGTTGTTCACGATTCTTGTGCCATACACGACGATCGCGGCCGTGTGCGTCATTTTCCTCTACATCTCGTACGTCTTGCCCGTCGCGGCGGGATTCTTCGCGCACGGACGCACCTGGACGCGGATGGGTCCGTGGCAACTGGGGCGTTGGTATCGGCCTCTGGCCGTAGTTTCGACGCTGGGCTGCGTGGGTCTGATCGTGATCGGGATGCAGCCGCCCAACCAACAGGCGGTGGGGATCGTGGGGGGCGCGGTTGCGTTGCTGCTGATCGTCTGGTTCGGACTCGAACGGAAGCGCTTCAAAGGCCCGCCTCAGATTTCAACAGGCTCAATCAAAGCCGCTTCTTAATCTTCTCAAGCACCTGACGGGAAATTGATTCGTCGCCGAACGTTCCAACTCGGACTCGGATTTCAGTTCTTTGTCCGACAACCGTTTCAGATCAACCTGGATCTTTTTGTCCCCGGCGCCGCGCGCGCTCAACTTGGCCGCCAGGGCGTCTTTCTGCTGGGTGGAAACCTTGAATTCGAGATCCGAGATGGCGTCCTGCGTCGCGGTCCAAGTCCTATCATGGGCATAAATAAGTGAGTTTGTCACGGCCGCAGAAAGCTCACGATCGTTCGGCACTTGGTGGGATTGTCGCCCGGAGTCTGATCGGAAGGATTGCCCCCGGCGCCTCCCCACAATTTGACGTCGAACGCTGCGGGCGCGGTGCTGAACTTCACGTGGCCGTCTCCCCAAAGGACATTTCAGTCCCAGCTTGGCTCCCCCGCCGCCGGCCGGTGACAAGGTCAACTCGCCATAGGCACTGCTTGGTCCGCGGGAGGGACGACAAAGCTCGTAGCGCAGAGTTGCACTCTGCCGTATCGCAGAATTGTGTTCTGCGGGGCGTCTCCCAGTCCGAGCACGCTGGGACTTGCCGGCGCCCTGCCGATTGGAAATCGGCGATACCGCAGATTGAAAATCTGCGCTGCGGTTCTCCGGTCGATCTGTCGTCAATCCCACGATCTGCACAGTATATAGCGCTTTGACGCGTCGCTGCATCAGCCGCGCCGAGTTCCTCTTTGCCGGTTCGCCTCGTAGAGAACTACGGCGGACGCGCTGCACACGTTCAAGGAGTCCACGCCCGGGGCCATCGGGATGGCCACCGGTTCGTGGCAGGCCTCAAGCACGCGGGGAGAAAGGCCGTGTCCTTCGCTGCCGAAGACCATGCAGCAGTCGCCGCGAAAATCGGCTTCCGATAATGCCTGCCGGTCCGTGTGCGGATGCGCCGCCACGCAGTGAACCGCTCGCGACCGCAATTCTTGAATCGCGTCCGCCAGACAAGCGACCTCCACCACGGGCAATTGAAAAATGGTTCCCATCGAACTGCGCACCGCACGCCGCAGGTATGGACTGGCGGACGTTTCACCGACCAGAAGAGCGTGAACCCCGAACGCCACGCAGTTGCGCACCAAGCCGCCGAGGTTCTCGGCGCTGGACAGTCCATCCACGGCGGCGAACAAGTACGGCCGCTTGGCGCGCTTCAACATCTCATTCAACGGCACGGAAGCCGGAACGCGCGCCAGAGCCAACACCCCTTGATACATCGAAAAGCCGGTCAGGTCCTGCAAAACGGTCTTCTCGGCCAGGAAAACTTGAGTGTCCTCGGAACGGTCCCGCAGCAGCGGCTTGAAAGTGTCCAGCCACTTGGGCGGAAAGAGCGCCGAAATGACCGTGAGTGGGCTGGCCAGCAAGCGGCGCACGACTTTCTCGCCTTCCGCGACAAAAATGCCTTGCCGGTGATGGTCCACTTGCTGGCGCATGTTGCGGTAAGGCCAAAGATCAGGGTGCTCCAGGTTGTCGATCGTTTGCACGCGGAACATGGCGCTGAGTTATGGAGGCAGCGCGGATTTCAGACAAGCCCGGCTTGCAAGATTCTCGACGGAGATCAAGACCCGACGGGGCGAGTCCGTCCCGGCGAGCCGTTCGACCAGCAATTCTCTTTTGAAGTGGCGCAGGGCTTTCGAGCCTGCGAGTTCACGGAGCTTTCCAGCTCCGTTTCGCGAACTGCGACGCTGGGGACTGGAAAGTCCCCTTAGGGTCTGTGCAAAAATAACTTCCGGTTTTGGCGGGAGCGCCGCCTGGCCGGATGCAAGGCGCGAGGAGGGAGCATCCCCGTTTTGGGGCTGTGACCGACGAGCAACGCCGCAGCCGGCCAGGCGCC
>VHCZ01000216.1 GCA_016871535.1 Verrucomicrobiota bacterium | reverse complement strand
GAATTTTGCCTGGGGCTGCGTTGCTCCTCGGTCACAGCCCCACTGGCGGGGGATGCTCGCTCGTCGCGCCTTGCCCCAGGCCAAATTGGGCGCAACGAACGTGAGCGTATTTACGAAACGGACCACTAAGGGCGCCGGCAAGTCCCAGCGTTACTCGGACTGGGAGACGCCCCGCAGAATACAATTCTGCGATACGGCAGAGTGCAACTCTGCGCTACGAGCTTTGTCGTCCATCCTACGGACCAAGCAGTAACTGAGGGGATACCGTGTTCCGAACACGTCGCGCCCGGCTCGCCGGGACGGTCTCGCCCTACCGTAGAAGCGCTCAGGGTTCATGGAAGCAGTCCAAAGTCGAGAACTGCCGATCGCGGTATTCCTTGATGGACGGGACCCTCGAGACTTTGAAATACTGACGCCGTCGCCAGCGGCACGACACGACAGCGACAAGTTCTCCGCGAAAGGATTGGACCGCGGATTTCGCCGATCATCGGGTGGTCCAATCCGCGTGTCGTGCTTAGAACAACACAGCATGCCAGACAACATCAGCAGCGATTTCCTCGCCGGAGTCATCGAGGGTTTCTACGGCCCGCCGTGGTCGCCGGCGGAACGCACGGAACTGCTAGGCTGGATATCTGTCTGGCAGTTGAACACCTATCTCTACGCGCCCAAGGACGATCTCAAGCATCGCGCGCTTTGGCGCGATCTGTATTCGCCTGCCGAAGCCGAGGCCCTGAGTGCGCTGGCGCAAAGTTGTCGTTCTCGCCGAATTCGCTTCATCTACGCGCTGAGTCCGGGGCTAGACATCCACTACAGCGACCCGGCCGAATTGCAGCGCATCCTGGCCTGCTTCGACCAAATGCTCGACCTCGGCTGCGACGATTTTGCCTTGCTGTTCGACGACATCCCGGACCGCATGCGCGACGCAGATCAGCAGCGGTTCGGCTCCTTTGCCGCGGCGCAATGCCACGTCACCAACGCCGCTTTTCGCTGGCTGCGCGAGCGGCGTCCGCGAGGGCGTTTTCTGTTCTGTCCCACGCCCTACTGCGGGCGCATGGCAGACCGCCATCTCGGCGGGGCGAATTATCTGGAAACGGTCGGCCGTGAACTCGCGCCGGAGATTGAAGTCTTTTGGACCGGGCCGGAGATTGTCTCGCGGGAAATCACCGTCAGCCATGTTCAGGAACTACGGACTCGACTGCGCCGGCGCCCGTTGATCTGGGACAATCTTCACGCCAATGATTACGATGGGCGCCGGTTCTTCTGCGGACCTTACGCCGGCCGGCCGCCGGAACTGCGGAGCGAAGTCAGCGGCATCTTGTCCAATCCGAACACCGAGTTTCCACTCAATTACGTTCCCCTCCGCACGCTCGCGGCGTATCTGCAAAGCCGGAGCGTGTGGGATGCGCGCGCGGCTTATGTCGCCGCCATGGCAGAGTGGCGGCCGCGGTTTGGAGGCGTTGGCGAACCGGCAGCGCTTGATGACGTCCTGCTGTTCGGCGATTGCTATTACCTGCCGCACGCGGAAGGCCCGCTCGCGGAGAGGCTATACGAATGCGCGCGAAATCTGCTGAACTTGCCACCGCGTGAATGGGGAACCGCCGCTGACGAGTTCCTGAGGAGTGCGCAGCGTCTGCGCGATTTCTGCGCGAAGCTGGCCGAGTTACGCGACCGTCCGCTCTTTTACGCCTTGCACCGCCGCATCTGGGAACTGCGCGAGGAACTCGACCTGTTGCAGGGCTGCATCCGGTTGAAACAGGAGAATCCAAATGCTGTGGCGCAGTCGGACTTCCATCTGCCGGGCACTTATCGCGGCGGATTCGTTCCGCGACTACAACGGCTGCTGACGCAGCGTCCTGACGGAACTTTCGCGCCGGCTTGCGATGCTTCTGCCACCAAGCCATGAACGACTTCCTCATCCGCCCCGCGCGCGCCGGGGATGAACCTGGCGCTTGCCATGTCTGTATGAAGACGGGCGATTACGGCCAGGACGGCGAACCGTTTTACCGCGACGACCCGGATGCGCTGGGGCGCATCTTCGTCGGGCCATATCTGGCGTTCGAACCGGACTTCAGCTTTATCCTCGAAGACAAGGATGGCATCTGCGGCTACGCGTTGGGCGCGCTGGACTCACGCGCGTTCTATGACCGCTACGAGCGCGAATGGCGCCCGCGCCTCTGCGCGCAATTCCCGATGCCGTCCGGCGATCCTGCCCGGTGGACGCGCGCTCAAACGGTGCATTCCTGGTATCATCGCCCCGATTATTTCACACCCGAGCCGTACGCCGAATATCCGTCGCACCTGCACATCGACCTGTTGCCGCGGGCTCAAGGACGCGGTCTGGGCCGCGGAATGTTGGAGGAGGTGATGGATCGGCTGCGGCAACGCGGTTCGCCCGGCGCGCATCTCGGCGTGAGCATGGTGAACACACCGGCCCTCGGCTTTTACCAGCACCTGGGCTTCCGCGAGTTGACCCGCGTCGGCGAAGGCCGCGACGGTTGCATTTACATGGGGAAATCTTTCCGGCAAAACTTGCTCCGTCGTTGAGTACTTTGCATCTCAAGAACTCGTCGGTTGCCCGCAGCGCAGATTTGAAATCTGCCGTATCGCAGGATTGTATCCTGCCGAGCTTCGGCGAGATGTGGCGCGTTGAACGCTGCCGAGACGCCGCCGATTTCAAATCGGCGAAACAGCAGAGTACAACTCTGCGCTACGAAGGCGGAATGCTCCAACAACCATGGATACACTGACTCTCGCGCTCTTCGGCGGCGCGCCAATCCGGCGAACCCTCTTCCCGCGCTGGCCTGTCTTCGGAGCGGCCGACGAACGCCGGTTGCTGCGCGCGTTGCGCAGCGGCAAATGGGGCAAGCTCGACGGCGGCGAAGTCGCGACCTTCGAAAAACGATTCGCCGCCCTGCACGGCTGCCGTCACGGCATCGGGGTCGTCAACGGCACGGTGTCGCTGCGCCTGGCGTTGATGGCCGCGGGACTGGAGGCCGGAGATGAAGTCATCGTGCCGTCCTACACGTTTTATGCGACGGCTTCGGCTGTTATTGAGGCAAACGGCGTGCCGGTGTTCGCCGACATCGACCTCAACACGTTCAATCTCGATCCTGCGGCCACAGCCGCGGCAATCACCGCGCGCACCCGAGCCATCATTCCCGTGCACTTCGCGGGCCAGACAGCGGACATGGCTGCCTTTCGGAAACTGGGCCGCAAGCACGGCCTGACGATCCTTGAGGATGCCGCACACGCGCACGGAGGCCTGCACCGCGATGGCCCGGCCGGTTCTCTGGGGCACCTGGGCTCCTTCTCATTTCAGTCCACCAAGAACCTCACGGCCGGCGAAGGCGGCATCATCACGACCAACGACGACACCCTCGCCGAGTGTTGCGTCTCATTGCACAACTGCGGGCGCGTTCCGTCAGGCGCCTGGTATGAGCATCATCTTCTCGCGGGCAACTATCGCCTCGGAGAATTGCAGGGCGCGCTCCTCAATACCCAACTTGATCGGCTTGAAGCTCAGACCACGACCCGCGACCGGAATGGCCGCTGGCTCGCCGCGCGCTTGGCCGAATTCCCGGGTGTCTTCCCCCAGGCGCGGCCCGCTGATTGCGTGCGCCACAGCTTCCATCTCTTCATGCTGCGGCTCGACGGAGACCAATTTGGCGCGCCCCGCTCCGCGGTGATTCACGCGTTGCAGGCCGAGGGCGTTCCTTGCTCTGGCGGGTACGCCATCTCGTTAAACCGTCAGCCAATGTTTCTCCACAAATCGTTCGGGCCCTACTTGGCTGGTGTGCGGAGCAAGCTGAACTTCCGCCGAGTTCACTGCCCGAACAGCGACCGGATTTGCGCTCAACAAGGCCTCTGGATCGAGCAACGCGTATTCCTCGGCTCGCGGTCGGACATGAACGACGTTGCTCTGGCCTTCGAGAAAATCTACGAGAACCGCGGCGCCCTGGCCCGCTGGGCCCGGCGCCTTAACTCGTGAACATGCCGTTGAAAGCGGGGACCACACGCGCCCTCGCGTGTCCCGACCGGCGCCCTCGCCGGCCGGATCGTCGAGGAAACCATCTTGTCAAAGATCGCTTTTATGGACGGAATAGTGTGGTCGGCGGGGGCGCCAACCACGGCACGCGAGGGCGCGTGTGCTCCCCTCCGGAACCGAATAGAAACGGACAGGCCGGCCAATTCAAATGAGCGTCGCGAACCGTTCATTCCAACGTTCTCTCGTCCCGGTCCTGACGGCGATGAGCGAGAATACGTATCTGGCGGCGATCCGCGCCGGCATGGTCGCCATTGTGCCGCTGACGATTCTCGGCGGGCTTTTCACCGCGATCTGTAATCTCCCAGTGCCGGGCTGGGACAAGAAGGTCGCGTCCGTCTTGCCGCTCCTTCAAGTGCCGGTGACCGCGACCTTCGGTTTGCTGGGCGTGTTTGTGTCCTTTGCCATCGCGTATGACCTCGGCAAACGGCTCAAGCAAGAGGCGATCAACAGCGCTTCAACGGCGGCGCTGGTGTTTTTGACACTGCAGATTGAGGTGAAAGAACAAAGCCTGGTCATGGCCGGGCTGGGATCAGCGGGCTTGTTCACCGCGATTCTCGTCGCGCTGATCTGCGTGCGGGTGCAGAAATTCTTCACCGAACGCAACCTCGTCATCCGACTGCCCGCGAATGTTCCGGCGGTGGTCTATGAATCGTTCCTCTCGCTGGTGCCCATGATCTTTCTCGTGCTGGCGTTCTGGGCGATCCGGTTCGTGCTCGGCATCGACATCAATCATCACGTCCAGACTGTCTTTTCGCCGCTGCTGTTCGCGCTCAACACGCTGCCCGGCATCCTGGTGTATGCGCTTCTGGTGACGATGCTCTGGTCGGTCGGCATCAACGGCGACAACACGCTGGACGCGTTTGTCGCGCCGGTCTTCCTGCAATACCTCGCGGCCAACGTCGAAGCCGCCGCCAAGGGGGAAGCCCTTCCGTTCGTGACCGCGCTGGGTTTCTTCACCACGTTTGTCAACGTCGGCGGGACCGGCGCGACGATCGCGCTGGCGTTGATCATGTTCAATTCGAAGGAACCGGGCTTTCGCAAAGTGAGCCGTCTCTCGCTGCCGACGCAGATCTTTCAAATCAACGAGCCGATCTTTTTCGGTTTTCCGATCGTGCTCAACCCGGTGTTCATGATTCCTTACATTCTGAATGCGCTGCTGCTCACCGCCGCGACGTTTCTGCTGATGCACTGGGGCGTCATCGCAAAACCTTTTGTGAATGTCCCTTGGACCACGCCGCCGGTGATTGGCCATTACCTTGTGACGGGCGGCGACTGGCGCGCGGCCATCTGGGGCGTCGTGTCCATTGCCCTGGCCATGGCTGTCTATTATCCGTTTGCCAAGACCGCCGAGCGGCAGCGGCTCAAAACCGAATCCGCAGCGGAAGCCGTGTCAATTCAGTAGCGATGGGGAGCGCACGCGCCCCCGCGTGCTGGAGTCGGCGCCCTCGCCGACTCCATTCAATCGAACTGAACTATCCCATTCAGCGCCATGGTTTCGACAACGATCCGATCGGCGAGGCGCCGGTCGGGACACGCGCCTGCGCCGCCGGAGCGGCTTCGTCGTCGCGAAGGCGCGAGGGCGCGTGTGCTCTCCCAATTGGGACTGTTTAGATATGGTTGAGTCATCCTGGCTGGGACTTTAAGGAGAACGGCAACCAACGCGGGTGATCGGCGCCTTTATCTTCAAGACCGCGCGTTAAGAGGCGCGGGTTGCGGCCATCGGCGTCCATGACCCAGATGCCGCGCGCGCCGCCGGTCTCGGCGCGGCAGAAAACGATGAACCGCCCGTCCGGCGATTCGCTGGCGCGAAAGTCCCACACTGGAGGCTTGCGGTGGCTCAGCAGAGTCGTGGCACCCGTGCGCGGATTTAGCCGGCAGATTTCAGCGCCGCCGCGGGCCAGTTCCGGTTTGAAATCGCGGTTGAAATGATCCGTATCCGGCCGCTGCGGTTGGAATTCCCACGGGACTTTCGCGCCGGGGAGCCGCCTGGGAAAAAGAATCTCTCCGTCGTGTGTCCAGCTTGCGAGGTTGGATCCGCCGCCGCGATTCTGCGGATTCCCGTACGTCGAGGGGTCCGGTGATAATACTCGGCAAACGGCCGGCCCGGGCCATCGCGCCGTGCTTCCATGCTGAGGAAGATCACGCGGCGCCCGTCTGAAAGAAAGGGGCCAGGCTGCCAGGTGACCTGGTCTGGCGCCTTGAAGTCGAAGTAGCGCAACCCGCGGCCGTCGGCACGGATCATGGCCGTTCGGCCTTGCGAGGTGAAAAAGAGCCTGCCGGGTTGCTTTGCCTCCGCTTGCCCGGTGCCGACGGTGCGGCATCCGGACCAAACGCCAAGCCCGGACGCGGCGCTCAGGGCGAGGAAGTGTCGGCTGCTGATGCGGTGTGAATTCCGGCTCATTGGTGGTAATTGTCCCGGCCCATGAGAACCTTGCGCAACTGGGCTTCCGTGACGCGCGGCCATTTCAGTTTCCGCAGCCAGACGTTGACTTTCTCCAAGTCGAAACCTTCGGCGTCGAACGGGCGGCCCAGCCATTCCTTCATGCTTTTGTGCTCGGAGTGTTTCCGGTTCTTGAGAATCTTGAGCAGGTCCTCGTAGCCCCACACGCCGCCGCAATCCTCTGGCGGACACGCCCGGGCGCCATCGAGGCAACGCGCAGTCGTTGCCAATGACGAATCGGGAGGCAGGATCTTCTCCACCACGATCTCGTGCTCCCACGAATCGCCGAAGTCGTATTCGTAGCCGAAGGCGTCTTGCGCGTGCGGTGCGATTTGTTGGAGAGTGGATTTGCGCTCCTCCTGGGTTTCCGGGTCACCCTCAAACTCGGCAAAGCTATGGCGCGTGTCCGAGTAGCATTGCTCGCCCACGATGAACTGGTGCAAATGACTGTTGGTCCAGCCGATGGCGACCTGGAGGACGGCGTGCAGCCAGTCGAGGCGGGCCTCCGCAGGCACTTGAAGCCGCCGCCAGACGGGCGGTTCGCTGCCCAGCAAGACAACCTTCAGTTGGTAGATTGGGGAATTGTTTTTCACAGTAGGAGGTTTGAGATGATGTGTTCGGTCCATAAAGGGGGGGAGTAAAGGAGGCAGTCAATGGTATTGTGCGTTCGGTTTTACTCCGGTGCGGCGAGCAGAGTAGATGCGCGCGCAATGCGTCTTGCTGGGTCTTGCCCTCGGTTCTATCGAGGATTGACAGAATCATTATCCGTTTCCACGGGCTCATCGACTCTGGGCCACATTCAGTCTTATTCCCAGAGGCGTTGCAGGAGCTTTCTTTCGGCGGCCATTTCGATTACGGTGTTTGCAGTATGACGCTGGCCTACGATCCAGAAGTTCTACGCCGGTTCTGCCGTGAACGCGGCATCGCCAAATTGGAGCTGTTCGGTTCTGCACTCAGCGACGACTTCCGCACCGATAGCGACGTGGATTTGCTCTGCACTCTGAGGCCCGACGTGCAGCCGACGCTCTTTGGCTGGGTGGACATGGAATACAGGCTGGCGGAGATCTTCGGTCGGTCGGTGGATCTGCTGGACCGGCCAACGGTGGAGCGGAGTCGGAATGTCCGCCGCAAAATGTCGATTCTCAGCCGCACAGCACCACTCTATGTCGAAGGATGACACCTATCTGGAAGATATCCTTCATTCTGCTCGACTCATCCAGGAGCATCTGCGCGGGGTGAGCCGAGCCGAATTCTTCGGGGATATTCTTCGGCAAGATGCCGTTTGCCGCAGATTCGAGTTTATTGGCGAAGCGGCGCGTCATCTCTCGCCGGAAGTTTTGAAGCAGTTTCCTGACATCCCGTGGCGGCTCGCCATCGGGATGCGAAATCGGATTATTCACGACTATGACAACGTGAAGCTTGACGTACTGTGGGAGTCGGCGCAGCGGGATCTGCCACCGCTCGTCGAGAAACTGGATGCCTACCTCACGGCGCATCCGCCCCAGACTCCTCCGGAAACACCACCGGCCGAGAATCCCTGAGGTCAGATTTCATTTCGCCACCACGCCACGCGGACAGTTTTCACAACGCGCAAATCTGATCCAACAACGGGGCGAGATCAGGCTCGTCGAGCGCCATGAGTTTGACTTCGGCGCGTCCGCCGAGTTCGATCGCTTTCGTGAGCCACTGCCAGCCGTCAGCCGGGCGTTTGAGGCGGCACGCTCCGCAGGCGAGGTTGTAAGCGATCATCGGGGACTTGGGGACTTTTTGGAAGGCGGCGACGAGGGTGTCGAAGGCTTCCTGCTTGCGGCCAAGTTCGTGCAGGCTGCAGGCCTGCCCCAGCCAGGCGTACTCGCTTTCCGGCGTGAGCTGGCAAAGGGCTTTCGACAAGGCCAGGGCCGAATCCCAGTTTCCCGCGTGGGCCGCCAGTTCCCAGCGAACTTCGAGCGCGTCGGGGTGGTCCAGGAATTCGGGACTCGTTTGTTTCAGTGCCTGCTCCGCTCCGGCGTGGTCGCCCTTCTTGAGGAACTCCTGGGCGGCTTGAATGTGAGTTGCCGCATGAGGAGGGAGAGTCATTTCAAGCACACGCTACTGAATTCTGATGACTGAATACCGATTACTGCTCACGATTCTTGGCCCGCCCTGCGCATACCAACTCAGTGGCTCGAAGTCAGCACCAGCACCTGTTCGAGGGTGGAGATGCCTTCGCGCGCTTTGTCCAATGCCACGACGCGCAGCGTCTTCATGCCTTGCGCAATGGCGACTTTCCCCACCTCCATCGCGCTGGCCCGATTGATGACGAGTTTGCGGATTTCATCGGTCACGGTCATGACTTCGATAATCGCGGCGCGGCCGGCGTAGCCCGAGTTCTTGCAGCGATCGCAGCCGCGCCCTTTGTAAAGCGTCACGCCTTCGAACATTTTTGGATCGATCCCCAAATCCTGGAACATCTTGGGCGGGTAGGTGACCGGTTCCTTGCAGAGCGAACAAATGCGGCGCATCAAGCGCTGGGCGCAAGCCAGAATGACGGACGAGGAAATCAGGAACGGCGCGATCCCCATGTCATCAAGGCGCGCGATCGCACCGGCGGCGTCGTTGCAGTGCATCGTGCTCAATACCTGGTGGCCCGTGAGCGCGGC
This sequence comes from Verrucomicrobiota bacterium, assembly GCA_016871535.1. NCBI lineage: Bacteria > Pseudomonadati > Verrucomicrobiota > Verrucomicrobiota bacterium. The sequence goes on along the minus strand of VHCZ01000216.1, from coordinate 1,535 downwards.
TTCGACGGCTATCTCCGCCGTTTCCTCGTCCCGAATTTCGCCGATCATGATGATGTCCGGGTCTTGCCGCAGAATGGAGCGCAGCGATGAGGCGAAGGTCAAACCGATCTCTTTGTTCACGGGAACCTGGTTGATGCCGGGAATTTGAAATTCGACCGGATCTTCGACGGTGACGATGTTGTAATCCGGATTGTTCAACTCGTTCAGCGCGGAATAGAGTGTCGTGGTCTTGCCCGAACCGGTGGGTCCGGTTACGAGCATCAATCCGTGGGGCGCATCCACCGCGGCCTTGAACCGCCGGAACGTATCCGCGTCCATGCCGAGCTTCTCGATGCTGGCGGAGAGATTCGATTTGTCCAGGATGCGGAGCACGCATTTCTCGCCGTGCACGGTGGGCAGAAAGGAAACGCGCAAATCGATGTCCCGCCCGCCGACTTTCATGCGCATGCGTCCGTCCTGAGGCAGGCGGCCTTCGGCGATGTCCAGGTTGCTCAGAATCTTGAGCCGCGAGGTCAGCGCCACGTGGAGGTTTTTAGGAGGCGCTGGCACATCGACGAGCGCGCCGTCGATTCGGTAGCGGAGGCGGACATTCTTTTCGAAGGGTTCGATATGGATGTCGCTCGCCCGCTCTTTGATGGCCTGGACCAGGATCAAGTTGGCGAGCTTGATCACGGGCGCTTCCTCGGTCGAAGCGGCCAGTTGGTCCACGCTGATGTTTTCGGTGATTTCCTTGGAGACTTCGAGGTTTGCGGCTTCGGCTTCCAGTTCGGCCTGCTTCTGCTGCGCGATGATTTCCTTCATGCTGCCGGCTTTGCTCTCCAAATTGTGGAGTTTGTCGATGATCGTCTTTTCCGAGGCGATCATCGGGCAGACTTCCAGTTTGGTGATCCGCTTCACGTCATCGAGGGCGAGGACGTTCAACGGATCGGCCATGGCCAGGAACAAGCGGTTGTCGAGCCGGGAGACGGGCACGACTTTGTGGTTCAGGGCCACTTCGCGCGGCACGAGTCCCGCCACATCCGGCGGAATGCTGATGCGGGCGAAGTTGACCGGAGGCGTATTCAGCACGCGGCCCATCGAGACGACGAGATCGGTCTCGCTGATGTAGGATTTTCCGAGAATGAGCTTGAGGAGGCGCGTGCCTTCCTTCTTCTGCTGCTCCAGCAATTCTTCAACTTGCTTCTTGGACAGGAAGCCGTCTTCCACGAGCGCGTCGGCGATGCGTTCGCCGAATGTTTTGATGGGCGTCATCAGCGGAAAGTTTTCTTCAAGATCTTGACCAGTTCGGTTGGGGAAGCCACATACCAGAGGAAACGGCTCTTGCTGCCGCTTGGCGCGCTGAAGTTGTCGAGGTCGCGGACGGCTCGCTCGTTGAACGGGTTTGCGGTTGCGACCAGCACGGATTTGCTGAGAGCGTGTCCGAAAATTCCGCGGGGTCCTGTTTTCGCGCCAAAGGCCGGATGGCGAGGCGCGACGAAGGAGAATATCCTCCCTGGATCTTCGACTGAGGAGCAACGAAGCCAGGCGGCCTTTGG
>VHCZ01000215.1 GCA_016871535.1 Verrucomicrobiota bacterium | reverse complement strand
AGATCAAGCGCCGCTTGTCGCCCCGCGCGCGAGCGCGGGGCGCGGATTGAAACAGGTACACACGCCGCGCGAGATCAAGCGCCGCTTGTCGCCCCGCGCGCGAGCGCGGGGCGCGGATTGAAACTTCAACGGCTGGCGCTCTGCAAATCGGCGAGTCGGTCGCCCCGCGCGCGAGCGCGGGGCGCGGATTGAAACACCACCGCTGGCCAGAAGCTTCGGGCCGAAAGAGTCGCCCCGCGCGCGAGCGCGGGGCGCGGATTGAAACTTTGATCCGATGTGTCACCGACCAATGGCGCGCGGTCGCCCCGCGCGCGAGCGCGGGGCGCGGATTGAAACCAGGCTCTTCATGTACTCCCGCCCGGCGGCCCGAGTCGCCCCGCGCGCGAGCGCGGGGCGCGGATTGAAACACGTCGATTACGTTGCGGGCTGAGACCCGCACCGGTCGCCCCGCGCGCGAGCGCGGGGCGCGGATTGAAACAACTATCTCATGGAGAGATTGCCCGACTCTCTTTGGTCGCCCCGCGCGCGAGCGCGGGGCGCGGATTGAAACTCAACGCTTTCTAGCTTCGACGAACTCAGTGCGGGTCGCCCCGCGCGCGAGCGCGGGGCGCGGATTGAAACAGGTTTCCCTGGAGTTCCACGATTCGCTGTGTTGTCGCCCCGCGCGCGAGCGCGGGGCGGCCTCGTTGTGGCGGCGCGCTGGGCCTATTCCAAGCCAACTGGACGTAGTCCGCCGCCATTCCCCTTATCCTGGCCCTCTCCCTCAGCTCAGTCTCAGGCTCTCCGGGAGAGAATTCGCCCAAGCAAAGTTTCGCGCATTGAACCCCTGAACGGATTTTTGGACCACGGATTTCGCGGATTTCGCGGATGGAGAAGCTGCATTATCCGTGTAATCCATGTAATCCGTGATTGAATCGGGTTCGTGGGGAGGGACGGGGAGAGGAGGGCCGTCTTCATGGGATTTCCCCTCTCCTCAAATCCTCTCTCCACTCGTTCCTCGCGGGTCGAGGAAGAAGATCCCTCCTGTTGAAATCAAATGCCGTTCCCAGGTTTATCCGAGTGGTGCGAATCGCTTTTGGGTCGCACGGACGTTTGCTCCACGGCTTCGCCCCCAGCCGTGCCCCAGCGGAATGCTTGCTGGTTCGCGCTTGACGGGCGAATTGCACCGGCGAATCATGCTCACGTTCTCGTAACCAGGTTCCTAACAGAGCCCGTCTCTAACCGGAAAGAAAGGAACTATGAAATCAAACCTGCTGTCCTCCGCCCTCGTCCTGCTCGCGACCGGCCTGCTGGCCGCCACCGCTCAAGCCAAACTGTCCGACTCGTTGAAAGCCGGGAAACCCGACCTGAAATCCATCGGCCCGCTCGCGTTCGGCCCCGAAGGCATCTTGTTCGCCGCCGACACCAAAGGCGCGGCGATCTTCGCCATTGCCACTGAAGACACCTCGCCTGCTCACGGCAGCCACGCATTGAAAGTGGAAGCTATCAACCAAAAAGTCGCCGCGCTGCTCGGCACCAGCGCCGACCAGATCCTGATCAACGATCTGGTGGTGAACCCGATCTCCCGCAACGCCTACCTGGCCGTTTCGCGGGGGCGAGGTCCTGAAGCCATGCCCGTGCTCGTGCGCGTAAAGGCCGACGGCAAACTGGAATCGGTCGCGCTCGACCACGTGAAGTTTGCCAAAGCGGTCCTGCCGGACGCGCCCGTCGATGGCGTGGTCGGCCAGGGCAACCGCCAGAGCAATCCGCGCATGGAATCCATCACCGATCTCGCGTTTCTCGAAGATCGCGTGTTGATCGCGGGCCAATCCAACGAGGAATTCTCTTCAACCTTGCGCGCGGTTCCGTTCCCTTTCAAGACGGTTGCCAACGGCACGAGCGTCGAAATCTATCATGGCGCCCATGGCCGATTTGAAACCAAGTCGCCGGTGCGCACGTTCGTTCCGTTCAAAGTCGGCAGCGAACCGAGCCTCCTGGCCGCGTATCAATGCACGCCCCTGGTTCGATTCCCGATTTCCGAGTTGAAACCCGGCGCCAAAATCAAAGGAACGACCATTGCGGAACTGGGCAACCGGAATCGCCCGCTCGACATGATTGTCTATCACAAAGGCGGCAAAGATTACTTGCTGATGGCCAACAGCAGCCGCGGGGTCATGAAGATCACCACGGACAACATCGAGAAGACCGACCCGATTCTTGCGCATGTCCCCGATGGCGCAACCAAAGGTTTGACTTACGAAACGATCAAGGATTGGACCGGCGTCGATCAGTTGGATCGCCTGGATGACCAGCTTGCACTGGTGTTGCGTCGCGGCGAAGGCGGCGCGCTGAATCTCGAATCCCTTCCGCTTCCGTGAGCCGCCGCAACACTCCGGATCATTCCATTAACAACCTTGCGCAAGGCAGGGCGGACCGCCAAGTCCGCCCTGCCGCGTTTAGGAAAGGGCTATTGACCATGTGGCCAGCGGCCCGGAGCGCGGCCTTTAGGCCGCTTCGAGTTCCAGCGTTTGGGGAACTTTGCAGCGCTAAGAGCGTGTTGGGAAAACCCGGAGCGCGGCTGTGTCGTCCTCGACCAGCCGCAGCACGGCACGGATTTCCGATGCACTGGGCGCCATTCACGCGCCGCGGCTGGTCTCCGACACAGCCGCGCTCCATTTTCAAAACACGCTCTAATCGGCATGAATGCCGCGCTTCGGTTCCGAGCGATTCGGGGCCGCCGGCCCACCGCGCCAGTGAGATGAGACACATCCCGATCCTGGCAAGAGAGATTGTGGTGGCTGCGCTGTTGTCGTTGTTTCTGGCCGGCTGCGTGAGCCTTTCTTCGGCCACTTCGCGAACTCGGGGCTCCGCGGAAGCCGGCGCGGTTGCGACCGCTATCCAGGACGGTCTGACGATTCGCTGGGTGCGGGATCCAGCAGATACCAGGCAATGGGCCGTTGAACTGGAGGGTTTGAGTTCCGAAGCGGTCAGGGCCTTGGCCAGCGTTTCGTGGAGCGACGCGCAATGGATGAAACTTCTGAGCGTGTATGTCGAACCTATGTCATCCGCCGCGGCGAATGATCTGCCTCCTGTCCAAGGGCGTTATGAGACCCTCAAGGATCGGATTCGGTTCGAGCCTCAATTTCCCGTGCAACCGGGAGTCCCTTATCGAGTCGAGGTTCATCAGGAAGCGCTCCCTGGAGCGCCTCCTGAAAAATCCAGAGTGACGGCGGCCTGGTTTACACTGCCGACGCCTGCTCGAATTCCCAAAACGGTGGTTCAGCGCGTTTATCCGACCTCAACGCAGTTGCCGGAGAATCTTCTGAAGTTCTACATTCAATTCTCCGGGCCGATGAGCCGGGGCGGAATCTACGAGCACATTCATCTGCTGGACGGCGCGGGCAAGGTTGTGGAATTGCCGTTTCTTGAACTCGATGAGGAACTCTGGAATCCAGAGATGACCCGGCTGACGCTTTTCATCGATCCTGGCCGCGTCAAACGAGGGGTTCGCCCGCTGGAAGAGATCGGTCCCTCCATGCAAGCCGACGGACGTTACACGCTCGTGATCGACAAGGATTGGCGGGACGGCGATGGCGCTCCGTTGAAAGCAGCTTACCGGAGGACTTTCGAGGTCGGTCCCCCGGACCGCGATCCGCCCGCTCCAGCCGCCTGGAGAATCAGCATTCCCAAGGCCAGGACGCGCCAGCCGCTGGTGATTCGCTTTGCCGAGCCCATGGACAACGCGCTGGCCCGGCGGCTGATCTGGGTCACGGATACCGGGCGGCGCAAACTCTCCGGCAACGTGGTGCTCGCGGATCTGGAGCGGGAATGGAGTTTCGTGCCGGACACGGACTGGCCAGTGGGCCGCTACGAAATCGTCGCCGACACGTTGCTGGAAGATCTGGCCGGCAACAGCCTGGAGAAACCCTTCGAGGTGGATGTGTTTGAACAAGTGGATGAGAGACTGTCGAAGAAGACGGTAACACTCCCCTTCGAAATCAGAAGTCGCTGAAAAAACAGCAAAAGAAGCCTGCGCTTCCAAAATTATCTTTTTCGCAAAAAGAAAGAGTGATTAAGTAGGCCGCATGGCACCGTCCGAGCGAGAGGGCGAGAGGATTTTGAGAGGCATCCCGGTCTCGGCTGGCGTGTGCCGCGGTAAAATCCTCGTGCTGGGCAAAACCAGCGACTCCGTTCCCACGCACCACATTACGGACGAAGAAGTTCCTCGTGATCTGGATCGGTTGGAGGATGGGCTGGTCCAGACACGCCAGCAGGTCATCGACATTCAACACAAGGTCGAGCAAGCCATGGGGTCGAAGGATGCCGCCATCTTCGACGCGCATTTGCTGGTGCTGGAGGACCAAACGCTCATCGATGAAGTCAGCCGCCTGATCCAGGAACAGAAACTGAACGTCGAGCGCGCGTTTCACCAGGTGTCGGAGAAATATGCAGCCGCCCTGGCCGCGATGGATGACGAATACCTCCGCGAACGCGCGGCCGACATGCGGGACGTGACGGCGCGGGTGCTGAACAATTTGTTGCAGCGTCCGCACGAAACGGATCTGCGGAGTCTGCCGGAGCCTTGCATCATCATCAGCTACGACCTCGCGCCCTCCACGACGGCGTTGTTGGACCGCAAGATGGTTTTGGGATTTGGCACGGACATCGGCAGCCAGACGTCGCACACGGCGATTATGGCGCGTTCCATGCACATCCCGGCCTTGGTGGGGCTTCGTAACGCGAGCCGCCAGCTCGAAACCGGCCAATATGCGCTGCTGGACGGGTTCAACGGATACCTCATTCTCAATCCGACCGACCAGACTCTGTTCGAGTACGGCCAGCTTGCCCGGCGCCAGATCAACCTCGAAGAGCGGCTCCGGGACGTTCAGGACCAGCCGTCCGTCACGCTGGACGGCTCCCGCGTCGTCCTCTCGGCCAATGTAGAGCAGGCCGCCGATGCGGATTCGGTCAAAGCCTGCGGCGCGGAAGGCGTCGGTTTGTTTCGCACGGAATATCTTTTTATCAATCGCGAAACCTTGCCGTCTGAGGAAGAGCAGTATCAGGCCTATCGCAGCGTCGCGGCGGCGCTGAAGCCGCAACCGGTGCTGATCCGGACCCTGGATCTGGGCGGCGACAAATTCCTGCCGCACCTGCAGGTCCCGCGCGAGATCAACCCCTTTCTGGGCTGGCGGGCGATTCGCTTTTGTTTGCAGGAGCGCGAGATTTTCCGCGCCCAACTCCGCGCCATTCTGCGCGCCAGCGTCGAAGGCAACGTCAAGCTCATGTATCCGATGATTTCCGGCCTGGATGAATTGAACCAGGCCAACGCCCTTGTGGAGGACTGCAAGGCGGAATTGCGCGCGGAGAACATCGCCTTCAACGACAGCGTGGAAATCGGCGCCATGATAGAAATCCCTTCGGCGGTCATGATCGCGGACAGTCTCGCCAAGCGGGTCAAGTTCTTCAGTCTGGGCACGAACGATTTGATCCAGTATTCGCTCGCGGTCGATCGCCTCAACGAAAAGATCGCACACCTTTACGAACCGACGCATCCCGCCATCCTGAGCCTGATCAAAATGACCGTCGAAGCCGGGCATCGCAATGGCATCTGGGTGGGCGTGTGCGGCGAAATGGCCGGCGATCCGACGATGGTGCCGCTTTTGTTGGGCCTGGGTGTCGATGAACTCAGCGCTACGCCGTCCGTCGTTCCGCAGCTTAAGTTCCTGATCCGCCGCCTCAAGCTCTCCGAAGCGAAGGAAATCTCCCGGTGGGCGCTCCAGCAAGAATCCGCCGCGGAAATCCTGGCTCGCGCCAAGGCCCTCGTGCATCAGGTAGCGCCGGGCCTGTTCGATGAAGGCGTGACCACGAACTAACGGATCACTCCTTTGGTCCCTTGGGTTTCTGCTAGATTTGCCCTTGACGTCGATCTCGGCAGGGTTACGGTGCAAACGGAACTTGAACTCGGAGCGCCGCACGATGCCAAATCCGTTCATCCATCCGCAAGGTCGGACCCTTTCCCGGCGCGCGATGATCCAGGCTGGAACCATCAGCTTGCTCGGCCTCGGAATGAATCACCTCGCGCCTTTGCGCGCCGCGGCCGCCGCGAGCGAGAAAAAGACCTCTCCGCGGGCAAAGTCCGTAATCTACATCTTCCTCTCCGGCGGACTCGCCCAGCACGAGAGCTTCGATTTGAAGCCGGATGCGCCTCTGGAAATTCGCGGCGAGTTCAAGCCGATTCCTACGCGCACGGCGGGAATTCAGATTTGCGAGCACCTGCCGGAACTCGCCCGGCGCAGCCATCTCTGGGCGTTGTGCCGGTCGTTGACTCACGGATCGAACGATCACTCCACCGGCCATCACATCATGCTCACGGGCCGGTCCGAACTGCCGACCGGCTTCGATCCGAACCAGCCGAGGTCCACGGATTGGCCGTCCATCGCCGCGTTGACGAATACGTTGCTGCCTCCGCGCAACAACCTTCCACCCGCCATTGTGTTGCCGGAACGCCTGGTGCATCGAACCGGTCGCGTGATTCCCGGACAATTCGCCGGTTTGCTCGGCACACGGCGGGATCCCTGGTTCTTGGATGCGTCGCCGTATAATCCGGAGAACTACGGAGCCTATCCCGAGTTTCTGTTCCATCATCGCGAAGGTCAGAAAACCCAGGCGAACCTCGTGTTCCGCGCCCCGAATTTGTCGCTGCCTCCGGGATTGGGCCCCGAGCGCCTGCGCTCGCGCGTTCATCTCGCGGACGAATTGAATCGGCAACGCGACTTCCTCGAACGCGCCGCCGAGGCGGAGACCTTCGACCGCTATTGGCAAATGGCCGTCTCGCTGCTGACCCACCAAAAAACCGTCGATGCTTTCGACGTGACGCATGCGAGTCCGAGGTTGCAGGATCAATACGGACGGAATTCTTTCGGGTGGTCGCTCCTGCTGGCGGCGCGGTTGATCGAAGCGGGCGTCAGCCTGGTCCAGGTCAACCTGGGCAACAACGAAACCTGGGACACGCACGAGGCCGCCTTCCCGAATCTCAAAAACTTCTTGCTCCCGCCCATGGACAATGCGGTGTCGGCATTGCTCGAGGACCTGAGCAGCCGCGGCTTGCTCGACAGCACGTTGATCGTCATGGCGGGTGAATTTGGCCGGACGCCGAAGATCTCCACGATTCCGGGCGCGTCACTGCCTGGCCGCGACCATTGGGGCGCGGTGCAAACGGTGTTCTTCGCCGGCGGCGGCGTGCGTGGAGGAACGGTGATCGGCTCGTCCGATGCGCATGGCGCTTACCCAGCGAGTGATGCGCAAACGCCCGAGAATCTTGCCGCCACGATCTACAGCGCTCTGGGAATTCCGTCGACCGCCACCTGGCAGGATACGCAAGACCGGCCGTACACGCTCTATCAGGGCAAACCCATCGCGGGGCTTATTTGATCCGTGACTTCTCCAGCACCGACTCGATCTTCTTTTGCAGCTCAGCGCTGACCTCTTCAACCGAGCAGTGGCCCTCGACGATGGTGAAGCCGTAGGTGGATTGGATGCGCTTGAATTGTTGCTCCACCAGCGATTGATACTTGAGGAAGCTGTCGAACATGTCGCGCGAAAGGCCCAGGTCCATGCCGCTCTCCCAATAGTCCAGCGCGAGATTCTTGGCGAAGTTGCGCTGGATGAGCTCTTCGGGCGCCACGTTCAGATAAAAAACCGCGTCCGGAACGAGGGCGATGCCGTAAAGATTTTGAAGCCATTCTTCATCCATGCCCCGAACCATGTCGCGCACCATGAGCGTGTAAATGTAGCGATCCGCCAGGACCATGAATCCCGATTTGAGCGCGGGCAAAATCACGTTTTCCAACTGGTCGGCAAAATCCGTCGCGTAAAACAAGCTCAGGGTGATCCGGCTGAGAATGTTGCCTTGCTGCGCCTGGTCGAGTTCTTCGGCGACGAGCGTCGAGCGTTTCAAGCCGACCTGCACGGTCGCGTGGCCGCTGGCTTCGAGCCATTGCACCAACTGCGCAATCTGCGTGGACCGTCCGGAACCGTCCGCGCCTTCCACCACGATGAGTTTGCCCGACAATTTCGCCGGGTCCACGCCCGGGATGCCATGGCCGTAGAACCGCTTGGGCGACCGGTGCGGGACGAAAACCGGGGGCGCGACAACGCGCGGCGGCACGGAAGGCTTGCGGGGCGATTTGGCGGAGCGGGCAAGGGTCGTCATGCGCGGGTTTGCATCAGTGTTTCGAGTTCAAGAAGCGGCTCAAATCGATCCGGTTGGCGACGAGTTGGCGGACCAGGCTTTGCTGCGTTTCGACCGCTTGATTGGCGTCGATCACCAGGAACTTAAATTCCGTGCTCATGGCGAGGTATTGTTCGAGGAGGCGGCCTTGGAAGATGCGGAAGCTTTCGTATGGATCGTGCGAAAGATTCAAGTCCATTCCCGCCTCGAAATACTTCAACTCCGGGCGCCCATCGAGAATGCGCTGCAGGGACACCCCCAGCTTCGCGTTGAAGAAGAAGACCAGGTCCGGCAGCGCGGCGAAACTGTAATTGCCGCGAACCCACTCCGGCAAACAGCCGCGCACGGTGTCGCGCGCGAACGCCGTGAAAATGTACCGGTCGCACAGCACGAGGTACCCGGCGCGCAGGAGCGGCACCAGTTGACGCTCATAGCGGTCCGCGAAATCCGTGGCATGAATCAAACTGAAGGTGGTGGGGGTGAGCAGTTCGCGTTTCTTGCCCTTGCTCGTGGCGTTCTTCACGAGCGTGGATGAATTCCATTCACTGAAGAATACCTTGGCGCCCTGCAACTCGAGCCAGCGTTTCAGCAAATAAATCTGCGTGGATTTTCCGGAGCCATCCAATCCCTCGACCGCGATCATGCGGCCCGGAAAATCCAGTTCTGCAAACGTCTTCATCCTGCGTCCATGCTGGCGAAAACCTACGGCCTGCTGTGGAGAAGACAACTTTTTTCGAGGTGCCCCAAGATGCCGCTCGACCCTGGGCAGCCGTTCCGGCAGATTCCCCGCACCGAATCCCCGATGCGCTGACCGCCAGAGCCTATGACCGCCGATGCCTCGACCGACACTCCCCTGGACCGCGCCCGCCGCAAAGCGTACTGGCGGTTGCTCCCGTTGCTTTTCGTTTGCTACGTCATTGCCTATGTCGATCGGGCCAACGTCGCCATCGCCAAATTGACGATGACCCGCGACCTGCCGGGATTCGATAACGCGGTGATCGGCTTCGGGGCGGGCGTTTTTTTCGTCGGCTATTTCCTGCTGGAAATTCCCGGCACGCTGCTGGTTGAGAAATGGAGCGCGCGAAAATGGATCAGCCGGATCATGATCACGTGGGGAATCATGGCGGCTCTCACGGCGCTTGTGAAAACGCCGGGTCAGTTTTATGTCGTGCGATTCCTCCTCGGACTGGCTGAGGCCGGTTTCTTTCCCGGCGTCATTGTGTATCTGACGCACTGGTTTCCCAGCCGGGACCGCGCCCGGGCGCTGGCTTATTTTTTCGTGGCCACGCCCATCGCCCAACTGATCAGCCCGAAAATCTCCAATGCGCTTTTGAAAATCGGAACCGACGAAATGATCAATGGCGTCCCCGTGCATCGCCCCGAACTGCTCGGCCTCGAAGGCTGGCAATGGGTTTACATTTTCTGGGGACTTCCGGCCATCGTTCTCGGCGTGATCGTGCTGTTCATGCTCACGGACCGGCCGCGCCAGGCGAAGTGGCTCTCACCGGATGAAATCGCCGCGCTGGAGACCAAATTGGACGAGGAAAAAGCCCATCGCTCCGGCGGCCGGCGCCTGACGGTCTTCGAAGCGTTGCGTCATCCCAAAGTGCTTCTGCTGGCGGCGGCATATTTTTGCACGGTCACCGGCAGTTATGGCGTAGAATTTTTTCTGCCCAGCATTTTGCAGCAATGGTACGCGTTGAAGTTCGACGCCATCACCTGGCTCGTGCTGCTCCCGCCTTGCTCGGCGCTCGTGGGTCAACTGTTTGTCGGCTGGAACTCGGACCGGCTCAAGGAACGCCGCTTCCACGCGATCACGCCAATCCTCCTGGGCGCGACCGCGCTGGCGCTGGCGCCGCTCACGCGCGGGAATTTGCCGCTCACGATTGCCTGCTTCATGGTGGCGTTCCTGGGTTTCAAAGCGTATCTCCCGGCGTTCTGGACGTTGCCCAGCCTGTTTCTCACGGAAGCGGCGGCCGCGGGCAGCATCGGCCTCATTAACTCAATCGGGAACCTCGGCGGGTTCCTGGGCCCGTACGTCCTGGGAAAAGCCGAAACGTTAACCGGCTCTTTTGTGGGAGGGCTTTATTATCTCTGCGTGTCGATGATGGTTTCCGCTTCCATTATCTTCTGCCTGGGGCTCGGGCGCAGAGAGGTGAGGTGAGCGGGAAGGCGGCTTCGTCGTACACCCTCTCCCCCTCGGTGGGGGAAAAGGGACGGATGATGGGGTCCGTTCGTGTAGAGCTTCCTTGGTTCAGAACCATGCCCACGGCCCATGAACCGAAAACTGTGCGGACCGCAGCCTTCAGGCTGCTTCCGGCCCCGCGCTGGAGTTCAGCGTTGAAGCGGCCTAAGGGTCTGTGCAAAAATAACTTCCGGTTTTGGCGGGAGCGCCGCCTGGCCGGATGCAAGGCGCGAGGAGGGAGCATCCCCGTTTTGGGGCTGTGACCGACGAGCAACGCCG
>VHCZ01000214.1 GCA_016871535.1 Verrucomicrobiota bacterium | reverse complement strand
GCGATTTCGCTTTCTGGCTTCGTTTCTCCTCAGTCGCAGAGCCCTGGCTATGCTCCTTCGTCGTGCCTCGCCAGAAAGCGAAATCGCCTCCAGCAAAACCGGAATTTATTTTTGCACAGACCCTTAAGGAGGAGGACCGGCCCGGCTCATGTTTCAGGTTGTTCAGAATTCAAGTTCGAACATCGCTGCAATCTCTTCCAAGCGTGGAACAGGAGAGTCCAGAGCGCGCATTGGCCGGCCAGGTAAAGCAACAGAGCAGACGTAGAAATCAGCGTCTGGGCTTCAAACATCCTCACAACATAATGCCATTCTCCAAGTATGGTCATGCGAACCGCGGAGATGAGAACGGCCACATAGTGGCTCGACAAGGCCAGCGCCGCCGAGATCAAGCCGACTCTGCTTCGCGCGCTAACGAGAATAATCGAGATCAACGGCCAGAAAACGAATCCGAGAAACCCCAGCCAGGAGGACGTTGAAAAAGGAGATAAAGCCAGCATTAGATACAATTCGGACCCGTGACCGCCTGCTGTCAGCGCGCCACCGATGAGGGCAAGACACACGCCGTACGCAGTTCCGAGTGTAAACGCCGTCGCGGATATTACCGCTTTTGACATCCTCATGATTAGTGATGCAGTGTGTTCAAAAGAGGGAGTTGATCAAGTGGCGCTCGAAAGGTGCAAACTGACCTTTCTCATACGTAGGTCGTTCACCAAACCTTTTCTGGATCAGGTCTTGGAATGCTCGGATGCGGACGCTTTCGCTGGGCCGGCGCGGAGAGAACACGCTGCGGAGGTCGGTCTCGATCGCCTGCCAGCTTGTGCAATTCTTGTTCCGATCGGAAAGAGCTTCCCGGCTTTTCTATACGACAGTGGCCGTCCTTTCCCGGTGAGAAACAAGGCCGTCTGGCCCAATAGAGGATAATGTTTTTGGCGCAGGCGCAGATACTTCTTCAAAGCAGCCACCGCGCTGGGTTTCAAGGGCACATAACGCGATTGACCTCCCTTGGATTTTCGAATCAGCAACGTTCCTGCGTGGGCGTCGAAATCGTGCGTTTGCAGATGCAGAGCTTCGGAGATCCGCAACCCTGCACAAGCCAGCAAACCCAAAAGTGTCTTGAAACTGGCTGGGAGCAGACTCTGCGGTGGCGGCAAGGTGCTGGCGGTCTTCAACAAACTGGCGATTTCCTGCCTGCTGTAGATATAAGGCTGGCCCCGCCGATAGGCGGGACCAAACACCCCGAGGGCGGCACCTGGACTTTGGGATCGAAAGACTGCCAAAACTTCGCCAATCGCCGCGCGGTCAACAATCGCCTGGCCCACCACAAGGGAGTGGCCCCTTCGGGCAAACGTGACCACGCTAAAACCAGATCCTCTGTCAGTGGCCCTTGATGATGAAGTTGGCCGGCATAGCGCGCCAGCGAGCGCAGGATGCTCTCCTCACTCTTCAAGGCGAATCCCAGAGGACGACGGCTCTGGAGATAAAAATCGATGGCTTCTGTCAAGGAGAGCGAAGCTTTCATGCGCGCGCCTCCTTGGGCCAAGCCGCCGCGACTTGTCGCAAAAGCGGCAGGTTCACCTTGGCATAAACCTGAGTCGTGCTCAGGCTGCGATGTCCCAATAGATCAGCCACAGTTTTGAGAGCGGCCCCGCGTTGTACCAAATGGGAGGCGACGGTATGGCGCAGCCGATGAGGTCCCTTGCCGGGGGTTGTGATCCGGGCTCGCACTATAGCCTTTGTCACCATGGACGAAACGCCGGTCGCACGGATCGGGTGCCCATCCTGTAAGGACAGGAAAATGTGGCGCGAAAGACTCGAGGGCCTTCCATGCCGTAGATACTCCGCCAAGGCCTGCCCAACTTCTGAGGGCATGGGCAAGAGGCGCTCGCGACGGCCTTTGGTTTGAACCAAACGAAGTGTTCCGGTGCGCCAGTTAATATCCTCCAAGGTGAGTTGCACGACTTCTCCGGCTCGCAGCCCAGGATCGAACGATTGCGCCTTTGGGTTGCGCTAGGACCCCACACAGACCTCAGCAACCGATTTAGCTCTGGGTGGCTGAGATAAGTCGGGAAATGATCTCTCTCATGCGAAGCCACACGAGGAATCGCATGGCTCAGATCGCTCGCCGCACGCCCACTAAAACAAAGAAAGCGACAAAAGGAGCGCAACGAAGAGGCCAAAGACTGGAGTGTTTGTAGGCACAGCCTTTGACGCTGCTCCAAGATATAATTGAGCAAAGCCTCAGGCGTGATCCTCCGCACATCCAACCGGCGTGCCCTGGGTTTGAACTGAGCGCTTAAAAAATCACGGATGTAAAAGATGCGCACCCGGCAAGTTGCCGCAGTGAATCCGCGTCGTTAAGCAGATGGTGTTGATAGTCCTCAAGCAGACTTTCGATGGCTCGATTTGAAGCGATATTTTTCATCGCCCCAATCTTGAGTCGGGTCCGTTGATACCTCAATTATGCGGACATCAGTCAGCGAACCAGCCAGCAAAATTGGCCTTTCTCCCGCACATGTCCGCATAATCACAATGTCTGCATAAGCTCCCTTATGCGGAACTCCGCATAAGGGAGCATCTCCGTTTTGGGGCTGTGACCGACGAGCAACGTCGCAGCCGGCCAGGCGCCGCCCCGCCCCGGAGGGCTGGGGCGATTTCGCTTTCTGGCTTCGTTTCTCCTCAGTCGCAGAGCCCTGGCTATGCTCCTTCGTCGTGCCTCGCCAGAAAGCGAAATCGCCTCCAGCAAAACCGGAATTTATTTTTGCACAGACCCTTAACTGAGGCATTTCAGAAATTTTTATTTCTTTACCATCCCGTAAAGCGAACCTTAGAGCGTGTCCGAACAACGCTCTATCTCCCGGAGGGAGAATCGACAATAGCCCAGCCTTTCAAGGCTGGGATGGCGTCGCCAGGAATTCGAGTCCCGAAGAGACGGTTGAGTCTCCATGACGGAGACGCGCTTCGGCATCGAATTCATTGAGGTCGTCGGCAGTCCCCTTGCGAGGTGGCAGGAATCAGCCCTGAATCAGCCGTCCCTCCGGGACTCGGCCCCCTTACTTTCGTTCCCAGCCTTGAAAGGCTGGGCTAATCTCAAGTCTCCCTCCGGGAGAAACGGAAAGATTGTACTCGTGACAGAGATACCGACGGCAAAATGTCCAAACTCCAGTGCGGGCGATCCGCCCGCCTCGTTTGGCGACTCGCCGAACGAAATGGAAGCACGCTCCGGAATAAATCCGGGAGCCAATCGGCCTTCGAGATCAACCGCCATTCCGTCGGGCGGGTCGCCCGACGGCACAGGCGGGTCGCCTGTGCTACCCAAGATCGAATGTTCAGACTCGCCCTGCCTGGTTTATGCCGGCTCTTGAATTCATCCATCTCGGACTTAACATGCCCAGGCCATGAGCGCTGTTCCGATCAAGGGCCGCGGGGCCGCGTCGAATCCGCCCAATCGGTTCGAGGAAATTCACCTGGAACCGGGCGAGGACCTGGCCGCGGACGAGGAACGGCCGGCTTCGACGCGGTTCTTCCGCGATCAGACCAAGACCATCCTGAACTACAACGACAGCCCGGACGTTGGGTTCGAGGTCAGCGTCAACCCGTATCGCGGCTGCGAGCACGGGTGCATTTATTGTTACGCGCGTCCGACGCACGAGTATCTCGGCTTTTCCGCCGGGCTGGATTTCGAAAGCAAAATCATGGTGAAAGAAAACGCGCCGGAACTGCTGCGCGCGGAATTGGCGTCGCCGAAATGGAAACCGCGCGTCGTGGCCATGAGCGGCGTGACGGATTGCTACCAGCCGATCGAGCGCCGGCTGAAATTGACGCGTCGCTGTCTGGAGGTGTTCGCCGAGTTCCGCAACCCGGTTTGCATCGTCACCAAAAATTACCTCGTCACGCGCGACGCCGATGTCCTCGGCGAATTGGCCCGACACGAGGCCGCGGTCGTCTTTGTCTCAATCACGACGCTCGATCCGACGCTGACGCCGAGAATGGAGCCGCGCGCGTCGTTGCCGGCGCATCGGCTGGCTGCCATCCAGGCGTTGCGAGACGCGGGCGTGCCCGTGGGCGTGATGGTCGCGCCGGTGATTCCCGCGCTGACCGACCACGAAATGCCGCGGATCATCGCCGCGGCTGTGAAATCGGGCGCGCAATTCGCCGGCTACGTGACGCTGCGATTGCCCTTTGCGGTGGGGCCACTCTTCGAGGATTGGTTGAACCGCCATTTCCCAACCAAGAAAGAGAAGGTGCTGAATCGCATCCGGGCTTTGCGCGGCGGCAAGATCAACGACCCGAACTTCGGCACGCGGATGACCGGCGAAGGCATTTTTGCGGAGCAGATCGAAAAGATTTTCGAGGTCGCTTGCCGAAAAGCCGGGATTCTGGGCCGGCGCGCGCCGCTTTCCGCGGCCAATTGCCGACCCACCGGTGGCGTGCAACTTTCGCTGCTCTGACATGGATCAAGCGCGGAGTATCCCCTCGAAAATGAGAGAAATCGCAAATTCAAAACCATGCTGCACTGCAGCGGGCAGGAAGCAAACCGGGCGCGTCGCCCTGGCGCTTGCGTTTGGCTTCATGGCCGCGCTGCGCGCATTTGCTTGCGGGCCTTTCTTTCCCAACCTGCTGTTGAATCAGGGCGACGCCGCGGTTCTGACCGCACCCGAAGCTCGCTTCCAGATGGAACTGGAACGCATGAATCTGGTGAAGTCCGCCTTTCGCGCCCGGCTCGCCACCAACTATGCCCAACAGACCTTCGACGCCGAACTGACGGACCTGCGCGCGGCTCTGGAGCGTAATGGAGTTTCACCGAAGCAACGCGAGGCCATCGTCGAAAGCCACCGGCTCGAGCGCGAAAAGATCATCATTTTCTCCAGAGCTGAGCGCGAAGGCTCGGATGACGCCACCACGCGGCGGTGGCTCCGGGAAGGCTTCGTGTTGCGGCCCGATCCAACGAACTTCGCGCGCATTTCCGGACCCATGCCGCAGATCACCACCGGGTTGCCGGGCGAATTCGCGGATTACTTTCGCGGTTCCGTCACATGGCACCTGGGGAAAATGACCGACGCGCGCGCCGCGTGGACTGCGTTGCTGGCGCGGCCCGTGTCCGAGCGCCATTTCAAATCCACATGGGCGGCGTTCATGCTGGGCAAAAGTTGGGAGGAAGAGGACACGCGCAAAGCTATCCCGTACTTCCAGCAAGCGCGCGCCCTGGCCAAAGCCGGCTTCGCCGACTCACTCGGGCTCGCGGCGTCCAGCCTGGGCTGGGAAGCGCGGCTGCACTTGCGCGAAAAGGATTTCGCGCCGGCGATCGACCTTTACCTGGAGCACGCGGCGTGCGGCGATCCGGCCGCGGTGGTCTCGCTGCGCTGGGCGGCTTCGGCGGCGTTGCGCGCTCCTGAAGGACAGTTGCGAAGACTCGCGGGGCATCCTCGCGCTCAACGAGTCATCACGGCGTATGTTATCTCCGGCGGCTGGCGCGAAGCGCCAATGGACGTGGACAGCGCTGTCCGGGAAGGAATGATTCGGGCGCTCGGGGCCGCGTCCGCGCGCGCGCCCGTCCTTCCGAAACCGAAACCGGAGTGGCACAAGCTCAAGGAACCCGCGTTGCGCTGGCTGGAAGCGGTCGAAGCCGCTCGTGTGAAAGACGTCGATTCCGCGGAGCAACTGGCGCTCGCGGCGTACCAGGGCGGCCAAATGGAACGAGCCGCGCGCTGGCTGAAGCTCGCGCGAGCCACACCAGTCGCGCAATGGCTCCAGGCCAAGTTGCTTTTGCGCGACGGCCAGGCCGGCGAAGCGGCGGCAGTCCTCGCCAGGTTGGTCCGGCTTTTTCCGTTGGATCCAACACTGACGAATCGCGCGGCTTTGCCGGGATTGGCCGCCAGTTTGTATGTGCCCAACGAACGGGAGTACCCGCCGATTTCCGTCACCGCACAATGGCACGGCGAATGGGGCGTGTTTCGGTTGGCGCGACGGCAATATTCGGAAGCGCTGGACGCCTTGTTGCGTTCCGGCTTTTGGTTTGACGCCGCGTACGTGGCCGAGCGCGTGTTAACGCTGGATGAGTTGAAGACTTATGTGGACCGCTCCTGGCCGCGTCAGGAAGCATTCCACCGCCTTCCCGTCATGCCTTCCCATGAACACGCCTCCCGGACCGTGGCCTTTAGGCCGCTTCAGCGCTGGACTCCGGAGGGTGCGCGGAAGCAGCCTGAAGGCTGCGGTCCGCGCGGTCTCAGGTTCATGGGCCGTGTGCATGGTTCTGAAACCAAGGGAACTTCCCATGAACCGTTCAACGTTCAACGTTCAACGTTCAATGCGACCTGGAGGGGAAATAACGATGAGATCTCTGCGCCGGCGCTGCGTCCTGGAGAACGCATCCGCTACTTGCTGGCCCGGCGATTGGCGCGCGCAGAACGCTGGAGCGACGCGCGAAGCTATTTTCCTGCCGAGCCTCTGCCAGCTTTCGACGCACTTTATGCCGCGATGACGGCGGCGAAGAACCCGGCGCACTCCCAGAGCGAACGTGCCAAAGCGTTGTTCGATGCGGCGAAGATCACCCGCCATCACGGCCTGGAACTGATCGGCACGGAAGTCGAACCGGACTGGCATCTCCATGGCGGCAACTACCAGTACGGCGTCACCGTCGCCGACCGACGCAGCCACCAAGAAACAAACGTCCTGGCGGCGGCGACTGAGGAAATTGAACGCGCCACGCGCCACACCGTGCGTCCCGATGAACGCTGGCACTATCGATACCGCGCAGCTGAGTTGGCCTGGGAAGCCGCGCGGTTCATGCCGGACAATTCCGACGACACGGCGCGCGTCCTGTGCCTGGGCGGTTCCTGGATCAAGAACCGGAATCCCGAGGCTGCGGACGTGTTCTACAAAGCGCTGGTCCGCCGCTGCCGGAAGACCGCCCTCGGCGCTGAGGCGGACCGGATTCGCTGGTTCCCGCGGCTAGATGAAGAAGGCAACTTGCGTCCACGTTCCGAACAGCCGCTTGCGCCGTCGGAGCGGCAGCAGAGTCGTTGAAGCGTTACGGTGCAGACCGTGGGATTGACGACAGATCGACCGGAGAACCGTAGCGCAGATTTTCAATCTGCTGTATCGCCGATTTCCAATCGGCAGCGCGCCGGCGAGTTCCAGAGCCCGGAACTTGTCGAGCGACTGCGGAATGCAATTCCGCGATACGGCAGATTACAAATCTGCGCTACCGCGAACCGGCAGCGCTGGAAGCCTGCCCTATGGTCAGCTCAAAGTTTCACACGGTAGAATTTCATGCTGCCGGCGCCGCGTGGGGTCGTGGCCACAAATTGCCCTGGAACCACGCCCACTCGGATCACGGCGTCCGCGTCTTTCGCGTAAGGTCCGGCCACGCTGGCTGCGGCTTCGAGCGCAAGCTGGCCTGTGTCACCGCCGCTCGCAGAGAAAGTGATTTGTACCCGGCCGTCCGGCAACAAGCCGATACCCGAAATTTTGATCTCCGTTGGCGCGGCGCCGCCCAGGCTCACCACCCGTACGTTGTCAAACACAACGAAATTCTTCTGCGAACCGATGGACGCGAAAGTGTCCATGTAACCCAGCATGACGTTGCCCGACGTGAACGCCGACGCGTTGGCCTGCTGCTGGATCACCGTGCCGTTGATCTTCCAGGTGATGTCTTTGCCGGTTTGCGCGACTTCGACATCGACCCATTGGCCGCTCGGCGCGCCCGCGACCACATACGGAGGCTTGGTGAAGATCAGATCGAACTCACGCGCCGATTTCTTGACGAGTGCCGGCACGGAGGTCGCATTCGTGGCGACGTAGGTGGAGTAACTCCGGCCCGCATCGCTCGCGCTGCCGTCCCCTTCGATGGAAAACCAAATGCCATCGCTGCCGGCGGTCGCATGACGATTCGTTTTTGATCCCGAATGATTGATGCCGAAGAGCGCGTGTTCCGTGGTGCCGGCGACGTCGGTGCCGTAGGTTAAATACAGGTCAAAGCGCAACGCGTAATTTCCGCTGAACATCTGCCCTTTCGGATACAGGTTCACGCCGGCCGCGCCGCTGGCGGTTGCATCCGCTTTGTTCACGGTCACCCGCAAACCGCGAGTGCTCCCGCCGCTCGAATTGGGCGAAGGCGGAACGCTGTCCGCGCTGTAATCATACGCGAACTGCGCGGCATAATCCGGCACGTTGTTGTTCGCGCCGAAGAGCGTGATCCAGTTGCCCGAACTGTCCGTGTCGAAATTGTCGGAGAACAATATCGGCGCCGGCGCGACCTCGTTGTCCTTGATCGTCACCGTCGCGCTGGGGGTTGCACCGACGGCGTAGCCGACGCCGCCCGCGACCGTCAAGGTGATGGTTTCATCGCCTTCCACGTCTGAGTCGTCAAAAGGCGTGAGCGTAAGGACCACGTTGGTTTGCCCGGCGGGAATCACGACGACATTGGCGGCGCCATCGTAATCTTTGCCCGCGGTGGCCGTGCCGCCCACGGTCAGATTCACGCTCAAATCGGCGACCGTGTCTCCCAGCCGGCTGACCGCAAACGTCCCTGTGTCTTCGGCGATTCGTTCGTACATGTTGGAGTCCGTGGCCTTGATGCTGACGGTGGTGATGTCGCCATCGTCGAGAAGCTTGATCGTCGCGCGAAACGCGGCGCCGATGTCGTACTTATTGCTGCCGGCGAGAATCAGAGAAACGGTCTCTTCCGGTTCGCCTTTCGGGTCGTCGAGCGGTTTGATGGTCACGGTCGCGGACTTGGCGCCGGCTGGAATCACGACCGACAACGCATTGGTCGCATAATCCTCGCCGAGCGTCGCGGTGCCGGCGAAACGGAAGCGCACTTCCAAAGGCGCCGTGGTCGCGCCGCTGCGGGAAATCGTGAACGTCCCCGTGTTCGTGCCCGGTTCAGCGGCCTCCGCGTCCGTTGCCTCGACAGAGATTTCCGAGAGAGCCGGTTCGGTGTCCAGGTTCACGACGCGGACGTTGTCGTAGATGATGTAGTTTTCCTCCTTCGGACTGGCGATGGAATTAAAGGTGTCCATGTAACCGAGCATGATCGTGCCGCTGGTGAACCCGGACGCGTTCGGGCGTGTCGCGAGGACGTAGCCGTTGAGCAGCCAGGTGAGCACGCCGTCCTTTTGCCGGACTTCGCCTTGCACCCAGTGTTTGCCAGGGGCTCCCGCGGATTGATATTCCGGCGAGGGAAAAATCGCCTTGAGCGGGTGGGTGCCGGCCTGGGTCGGATTGGCCTCGAACTCGGTCGTGCCATCGCCATCGCGGTCGAGAAAACCTGCATCCAGTCCGCGAAGATCGCTTGGAGCCGCCCCGGCGAGACCTTCAAAAGCCTTGTAGTCTTGGGCCGCGCCGGCTTCGCCCGTGACCGCGAACCAGACGCCATCGCTGTCAGTCGCGCTGGCCCAATTGACTTTGTCGCCCTTGTGATTGAGGCCGAAGGTGCCGTATTCGGTCGAGCCGGTGCCGCCGTAGGCCGGGCCGTTGTAGTTCATCCACATGTCGAACCGGAGCGCGTAATTCCCGCTGAACGTTTTGCCCTTCGGATAAATGCTCACGCCGGCGATGTTCGCCACGTCGTCGTTTTTGTTGACGTTGAGTTTGACGCCGCGCGTGGAGTTACCGGTGGTGTTTGGCGCGGGCGGGATTTTGTGTTTGCTGTAATCGAAATTGAACTCGGCGGAAAAGTCGGGCGTGCCATTGCCGGAGCCGTTGAAGATGTCCCAATTCGCCGAGGTGTCCGTCTCGAAGTCGTCCGCGAACAATGGCGCCTGAGCTTGCGAACGCGCCGCCACCACCGCACAAAGCGCCACAAGAACGAGCCAGGACAAGGAGCGAGAGTTTTTCGATTTCATAAAATCAACCAAGCGTGTTCGAGTTTTCATGCCGAATCGTGATTGCTGCACGGGAACTGAAGCCGCCAGATTTCGCACCAGACGTTCCAGTCACGCCTGCCTCTTGTCTAACCTGCTCGATGCCTTGTTGCAATCAGGCATTATCTGCCTCGCTGCTGCGGCGAACGAACCAACATGTTGGTCACAAGACGAGAGGATTTGAACAGAAGGCAACGAAGCAAACGGAGTCTTCGTTCTCTTCTGTAAATGGCTGCGAAGCCATTTTCTCGCAGCACGGTCTGCGGGAAAGCGTGTACTGCTATCCATGAAGTTTCCGCGGCTTGCGCAAGTTTCCCATCTTGAGCCACGAGAATGTCTCCGGCGTATTTGCGCGGGAGCGCCGTCCGATTACAATCGAGCACCGCGGTGGGCGTCTCACCAAGGCCGGCGATTGTAGAGCAGACATTCTTGTCTGCTGGTGAGCGGAACTTTCCAGTTCCGCTTCGGGCGACTGGAAAGTCGCCGAACCCGCAGGTTGGATATTCTTTGGCGTACAGTCATCTTCGTCGCAGGTCATCTCTCGGAGGGAGTGCCGAGAATAGCCCGGCAGTTCACTGCCGGGAGACGGTAGCCCTGGTGCAAGTTCCGGAGGAACGGCTGATCCTCAAGAGGTCCGGTTAAGTTACTGTGCAGACCGTGGGATTGACGACAGATCGACCGGAGAACCGCAGCGCAGATTTTCAATCTGGTATCGCCGATTTCCAATCGGCAGGGCGCCGGCAAGTCCCAGCGTGCTCGGACTGGGAGACGCCCCGCAGAATACAATTCTGCGATACGGCAGAGTGCAACTCCGCGCTACGAGCTTTGTCGTCCAT
>VHCZ01000213.1 GCA_016871535.1 Verrucomicrobiota bacterium | reverse complement strand
AGGCTGCGGTCCGCACAGTTTTCGGTTCATGGGCGGTGAGCATGGTTCTGAGAACAAGCAGGCTTCCCATGAACCGTCTTGTCGGACCGTGGCTTTTAGGCCGCTTCAGCGCCGAACTGCGGAGCGGGGCCGGAAGCAGCCTAAAGGCTGCGGTCCGCACAGTCTTCGGTTCATGGGCGATGAGCATGGTTCTGAGAACGAGCAGGCTTCCCATCAACCGTCTTGTCGGACCGTGGCCTTTAGGCCGCTTCAGCGCCGAACTGCGGAGCGGAGCCGGAAGCAGCCTGAAGGCTGCGGTCCGCGCAGTCTTCGGTTCATGGGCGATGAGCATGGTAATCAGAACGAGGCAGCTTGATGGAGGAGAAACCGTATAAAGACAACCCTCCTCTCCCCGGCCCTCTCCTCCCTTTCAGGGCGGAGAGGGAGAAGGTGAGCGGACTTTTTCAGTTTCATCGCCGATGGCGGATAGTCTGCAATTTTTCTTAAGTTTACAAGCGTGCGGCCTTTACGCTGCCGCGCAATTCGAGCAACAGATTTCTGTCGGTGATTGGCTGTCACCAAACTGCGTTCGCACTCCAGCGGAGATTGACCATGCGCAAGGTTTGCTGCCGTGAAACAGAAGCCGCTTTCTGCAATCCATGGGATTGGAAACAGGGCCGCTTGAGCCGGTGCGCCTTGCTCCTTTGATATGGCGATCAGCAACTCCACGTTCCAGTACCTGCAGCAATTGATCCGGTCGTGGTCCGGCATCCACCTTCCGGAAAAGGACAAGTATCTGGTCGAAGCGCGGTTGCTGCCCTTGACCCGGCAACACAAGGTGCCTTCGGTCGAGGATTTGATCGAACGAGTGCGGGAGGGAAGCGCCAACGGCCTGGGACCGGTCATTCTCGATGCGTTGCTGCCCAAGGAGAGCTATTTTTTCCGCAACCTCTATCCGTTCGAGCTTTTGCGGAGCAAAATCTTTCCCACGCTCCAATCCAGCCGCTTTCGCGAGTGCAAGCTGAACATCTGGTGCGCGGGCGGCCAGGAAGCCTACTCCATCGCGATGGTTCTGCACCGCTATTTCTCCGAGCTTTTGCGCTGGAAGGTCGATATCCTGGCGACCGACATTTCCAAGGAAGCATGGCCCAGGCGCAGGAAGGCCGATTCAACGAAGTGGAAGTTCACCGCGGCGTGCAACCGATCCTCGTCAGAGAATACTTTCGCAAGCAAGGGACCGATTATTTGTTCCATGACGCTGCGGGCCAACTGGTCGTGGTCCAGGAGTTGAATCTGGTGGGGGATTGGGGCGAATTGCCGGCGGCGGACGTCGTCTTCCTCCGCAATGTGCTGCGCTATATGAGTCCGGACGCCCAACAGACCGTCCTCAAGAAACTGAAGAGCGTGCTGAGACCGGACGGTTACCTGTTTTTGGGGGCGCAGGAAACGGCGCCCGAAACGGATTCGGATTTCACCCTCGTGGTCACCGAAAAGGCCGGTTACTACCAACTTTCTGGCAAGAGCGGCTAGTGCTGTGACAAAGAATTAGATTTTTGCTCAAACCCAAAGCTCCGAACCAACAACCCAACATGCGTTCAACGCCTGCGGCGGCGCTCGACCCAAGGGCCGCCTGCGGCGAAGAATACCGGCTCTCGGATGAAGACTATGAACCTCATCGATATTGACGCCTTGATCAAGAAGGCGGACGAACTGCAGCCGCTCCCGGCCAGTGTGGTCAAGCTGGCCTCGATGCTCAGTTCGGGCGCCGGCGACGTGGACGAGATTACGAATGTCATTCGATTCGATCCGGCCCTGACGGTGCGCCTGCTGCGGCTGGCCAATTCGGCCTTCAGCGGCGCTTCGGTCGCCATCACCACCGTCAAGGATGCGGTTTCCCGGCTGGGGACGGCGCGCATTCTATCTCTGGCCGTGGCCTCCCATTGCCGTCCGCTCATGCGGGTGCAAGTTCGCGCTTACGGCTACCAGGAAGGCGAGCTCTGGAGGCACTCGGTGGTTTCCATGCTCCTGGCCGAACTCGCGCCGCGCGTCTGCAAAACCCCTTTGCCGTCCGCCGGCGCGACGGCGGCGTTGCTGCACGATATCGGCAAGCTGGCCATGGCGCACTTTTTGGATCAGGACATTCTGGACTTGTTGGGGCGCGCGCAGAATGAAGGCGGACTGACGCCGCTGGAAGCCGAATCGCAAATCCTCCACGTGCATCACGGCGAGCTGGGCGGCCTGATTGCCCGCCACTGGAAGTTGCCCGAAGCCATCGTCAACGGGATCACTTACCACCATAATCCGGAGCAAGGCATGGATTTGGTTTGCGACGTCGTCCACCTGGCCGATGCCGTTGCCAAAGGCGTCGAAGCCAAGATGGCGAACAAGCCGGCTAAAATCGATGTGAATGCCGGCGCGGCGGAGCGCCTGGGCTTTGCCATGAAAGATATGGAATGGCTGTGCACTGAAGGGCAAGCCGCCTTCACAAAAGTCGGCGGCTTGTTTGGCGCGGCGTAGTTCCTCAACCTCAAAACCTCAGAGAAGCGAATGCAAACTTACAAAGTGATCTGCGCTTTTCTCTTGTCGGCGAGTCTCCACGCAGCGGGCGGCGCTGAACAAGGCCCAAACTCCGCGCAACCCATGAGCTTCTCCAAGCAGACGTTCACTTACAAGGAAGTCGGAGATTGCGAGATCAAGGCGGACGTCTATCGCGCCAAAGGCGGCGTGAAGCAACCCGTGATCCTGTGGATTCACGGGGGCGCGTTGATCATGGGCAACCGCAACGGGCTGCGCCGCGATCAAATGGAACGCTACATCCGCGCGGGCTACACCGTGGTTTCCATCGACTATCGGTTGGCGCCGGAAACGAAGCTCAAAGAAATCATTGAGGACCTCCAGGACGCTTACCAGTGGATTCGCGCGAAAGGGCCGGAGCAATTTAATGCGGACGCCGACCGCATTGGAGTGATCGGGCATTCGGCGGGCGGTTATCTCACGCTGATGACGGGTTTTTGCGTGAGCCCGCGGCCCAAAGCGCTGGTGCCGTTTTATGGTTACGGCGACATCATCAGCGAGTGGTACAGCCGGCCGGATCCATTCTACAACCAGCAACCCAAAGTCAGCCGCGAGGAGGCGGAGCAAGCCGTGGGCACGAAAATGATTGCCGAAGGTTCCGGGCGCAACCGGGGGCGGTTTTACCTGTATTGCCGCCAACAAGGACTCTGGCCCAAGGAAGTCGCGGGGCACGATCCGGACAAGGAGTCCAAAGCGTTCGATCCTTTTTGTCCGGTGAAGAACGTGACGAAAGATTACCCGCCCACCCTGCTGTTGCACGGCAACAAAGACACAGACGTGCCGCATGAACAATCCGTCCTGATGGCGGCGGAACTGAAGCGCCACGGAGTCGAGCACGAGTTGATCACGATGCAAGGCCGAGGCCACGGATTCGACGGCGGGCGCGAGGCGATGAAAGATCCGGTGATTGCGCAGACTTTCGACCGCGTCCTCGCGTTTCTTGATAAACACTTGAAGAATTAGGAGTCGAGTATGTTTTCCCTCAACTTAATCCTCTCCCGTTGGGCGGGGAAAATCTGTCGTCCGCGCCCGCAGAAAGCCGGTCGGATGTTGCTTCCCATGAACCTGCCGGTAGGGCGAGCCTGTCCCCAGCGAGCCGAGTCGGACGTGTTTCAGGCACGTCGAGCGGCTCGCCGGGACGGACTCGCCCTACCCACGAACGATCCCCATCGCCCCATCCCTCTCCCCCTCGGAGGCGGAGAGGATGTCCGCAGGGCGGGCCTTCGCCACGCTGGAGTGGCTTCGGCCATGCAGGCGGGAGAGAGGTCGGATTCCAGCGCGTGCCTGATGCTGCTTCTGCTGTTTGTAGTCCCGGTTTGCTCCCTGTCCGCCGCCGAAGCCGATTTGATTCTGCACCAGGGGAAGATCGTGACGGTGGATCGCAATTTCTCCATCGCGGAGGCCATCGCGATCCAGGGCGAGCGCATCCTTCTGGTCGGCCGCAACGAGGACGTTCTGAAAACCAAGGGAGCTACAACGCAAGTGGTCGATCTGGGCGGCAAAATGGTGCTGCCGGGATTGATGGATTCGCACGCGCATCCCGGCGCCGCGATGACAGAGTTCGATCACCCAATTCCCGACATGGAGAGCATTCAGGATGTGCTCGACTACATCAAGTCACGGGCGGCTGTGGTCAAGGAAGGCGAATGGATTCATCTGAGCCAGGTTTTCATCACGCGGCTGCGGGAACAGCGGTATCCGACCCGGAACGAACTGGATCGGGTCGCGCCCAAACATCCGGTCATCTTCTCGACTGGCCCCGACGCCTCGTTGAATAGTCTGGCGCTGAAATTGAGCGGCATCGACCGGGATTTCAAAATCACCGATGGCGGTCCGGGCTACCTTGAAAAGGACGCGCAAGGTGAGCCAACCGGAATTCTGCGAAGCTGCACGCGGATTGTGAAGTCCAGCAGTTCCGGGAAGCGCGCGACCGAACAGGACACCTATCAACGAACGCTCCAGCTTTTTCGGGATTACAATTCCGTCGGCCTGACCACGGTCGCGGACCGGAGCGCGAGCCTGGGCGCAATCGAGCGCTATAAGAAGATGCGCGACCAGGGAGATCTGCCGGTTCGATTGGCCATTTCGCAGAACATCGGCACGATCGGCGCGCTGGAAACGATTCAGGCCAGCATCCGGGACGTGGCCAGGAACCCGCTTTGCCAGGGCGACTCGCGGCTGCGCATCATCGGCATCAAAACGTTTTTGGACGGTGGCATGCTCACGGGAAGCGCGTACATGCGCCAACCGTGGGGCGTGAGCGAAATCTACTCCATCAAAGATCCGGAGTACCGCGGCGTGCTCTTCATTCCCAAGGAACGGCTGTTGCCGATCGTGCGAACCGCGGTGGAGTCCGGCCTGCAATTCACGGCGCATTCGGTCGGCGACGGCGCGGTGCACACGCTTCTGGACGTTTACGAGGAACTGACGAAGGAAGGTTTGCCGGTGCGCCAGACGCGCGGGTGCATCACGCACTCCAATTTCATGAGCCGCGAAGCCGTCGAACAAGCCGCTCGCCTGGGCGTCGTGGTGGACATCCAGCCGGCGTGGCTGTATCTGGACACGCGCACGCTGGTCAAACAATTCGGCTACGACCGGCTGCGTTATTTCCAGCCGCTGCGGACGATTTTCGCTGCCGGCGGAATCGCGGGCGGCGGATCGGATCACATGCAGAAGATCGGTTCCTTCCGCGCGATCAATCCTTACAATCCTTTCCTGGGAATGTGGGTGGCGGTCACGCGCCGGTCGAAGTGGTACGACGGCCAGTTGCATCCGGAGCAAGCGCTGTCGCGCGAGCAAGCAATTCGCTTTTACACCGCGAACAACGCGTATCTCCTGTTCAAAGAAAACGAAGTCGGCTCCCTGGAACCCGGCAAACTCGCCGACCTGATAGTGCTCGACACGGATTTGCTGACTTGCCCGGTGGATCAGATTCCAAAAACTCAAGTGCTCCGCACCTACTTGGGCGGCAAGTGGGTTCACGGCCGAGAGCGTTGAACCTCCTGGCCAACGTAACCGTTCACGCGAAAAGTGGTCTTAGCCGTTGCCTGATAAAGCGCAGTTCGTATGTGTTCAGCGTGGGTAGTGCGGGCGACCCGCCGAGCAGAATGAGAGGGAGGCGTCCGAGCAAAAGGCAGCGTCGTTCCCAACGGTTTCCCCTTTCCGTCGGGCGGGTCGCCCGACGGCACAGGGAGGACCTATCGCCTGTTGAACGCGCCAGTTTCGAAACGTTCCGCGACCTGATCATGACAAATGTGCGTACGTTGCACCGGTCGGCCGCCTATTCGCATTGGAGCGCGGGCATCGGTTTACCCGTATTGGGAGTTTACCTATTGGTCATCCTGCGCAAGGTAGTCAAAACAAGCGGCGAACCAGACGGTGCAGCGAACGGGAGCCAGCCGATTCGCTCAGAGACAAATTCAACGTCAGGGGCGGCTGGCTCCCGTCGCTGACCTTCGGGTTCGGCGATACTTGAACACGCGCACCAAATGGGTATGATCACGCTATGATTCTTGAACGCATGCCCGGAGTGTTCGATCTTCGCCAAGACCCGGCTGCGATTGAGAAACGTCTGAGAAGATGAAACGCCGAACCAGACGCTCGACCGAATGGCGAGGAGCGTGACGCCGCCGCTATTCCAAGTCGATTGTCACCGGCGCGCTCCTCGTCATCGGTCAGCTTTTCGTTCGGCAGCTCGGACGCGTACTTGAAATTAACTTCACGCTTGTGATCGCGGCGGAACTGACCGAAGCATTTTTGGCGAAGGTCGCGGGCTGGGAAGCCATGAAGCAGGCTCGGAGCCTGGTGGAGCGGGACCAGGTGCTCAGCTCGAACTGGACCCCACCTCTTTTGAAAGGAGTCGTTCAGGAAGGCTCGATCTCGTATCGCGCCGGGCTTGTCGTTAAGGGCGCCATCGACCTGGAGAACCTGTGCAGTTGCCGGGCCTCGAGGCAATGGGGAACGATCTGCGCGCATTCGGTGGCTGTGGGGTTGCATGTTCTGACGGCGGCGAAGAAAGCGGCTGCGGAACCTTCGGCCGGACGGAAGTCTGACGCACCTGCGCCACAACCGGGGACCAACTGCGCCGTCGGTTTCGTTCCTCGCGTTCCCCCTCACCCTGGCCCTCTCCCTCCGGGAGAGGGGAGAGCAAACCCCGTCGCGGAAGAGTTCCGGCGCGCACGTCTTCTCGAAACGAGGAGTTCAACGCTCCCTCTCCCCAAGGGAGAAGGCCGGGGTGAGGGGGAACGCGATGTCCAGCCGCCGGAGATGTCGGCCACTGGAATCGGCGAGCAACCAGTCGCAGCCAAACCAGGCACGAAAGTGCCAGACCGGCGCGTCCGGCGAGCGGACAACCAAGCCGCGGCCGAGCCCTTGGAGATTTTCGTCGTGCTGCCGCCGAACTTGCCGCAAGCGCTCGACAAGCCGAGGCTGACGATTTGTTTGGAGGGCAAATGGAAAAAGGGCCGAGCTCCACTCAACGCCTTGCCCAGAGACATTGTGTTTTGCCTTTTGGCCGAGGACCGCGCGCTGCTGGACTTCGTGGAGATCCTGGCAGATGGAGAAACACCCGGTGTTCTGGCTCTGCCGCGCGAGCAATTCGCCAGCGTGCTGGGCCGGTTGGTGGATCATCCGCGCGTTTCATCTGGCCGGTCACAGGCTCTGACCGTCACGGCGTCTCCGTGGAGAGTTCCACTTCAGGCGTCGCTGCAACCGTCAGGCGAAATCCGGTTGACCTTGAAGGTTTCTGAGACCGTGCCGGTTCTAATTGGAGGAGAAACAGCCTGGGCCTTTCGCCAAAACCGGTTTCAACCTGTCGGACTGCCCCAATCCTATCGCGCGCTTTTCCGTGAGCCGGTTCAACTCCCGCGCGCCCGCGTGCCGCAATTCCTGGCCCATGACTGGCCGTTGCTGCAAATGAATTGCGACCTGAAGGCGGACTTCGGTTTGGACGACTTTGTTTTGGAGTCCGGCCCGCCGAGTTTTCGGCTTTCGCTCGCCGGCGGCCTCGCCCAACTCCAGGCGCAACTTCAATGCGCCTACGGCCCGCGCGTCTTCGCGCTGGGAACAAGATCAGGCGAGGAATCTCCCTGGTCTCCGGACGCCAGTTCTCCCAGACGCTATTTCGCCAGGGATATCGATGCGGAACGCGGTGCGTTGGCGTGCCTGGTTCGGTGCGGCTTCACCGGGCCGGACGCGCAAGGCCGCTTGCATCTTGCCGGCCAGGATTCGGTGCTCAACTTCTTCGCCCGCGAATGGCCCCGGCTGCAACGGGAGTGGAACGTCACGCTGGAGGAGCGTCTCGACCGCAGCCTTTCGCGGAACGTCGAGCGGATCGAGCCGCGCTTTCAAGTAACGCCCTCGGGGGAGCAGTGGTTTGACTTTGGCGTCTCTTTCGCCGCCGAGAGCGGCGAACGTTTTTCGCCGGCGGACATTCAACGGCTCATTCTCTCGAGCCGCAGCCACACGCGGCTCAAGAGCGGGCGCTTCGCAGTCATCGACACGGGCGCGGTTGAGGAATTGCAGGAAGTGCTGCTGGACTGCGCGCCCAGGCAGGAGCGAGGCGTTTATCGGCTGGAGAACCGCCAAAGGGCATTTTTGGAATCGACCCTGAAAGAACAAGCAGGTTGGCGCGTCGAGGCGCAGAAGCTGGGCGCGCATCCGGGGACGACGCCATCCGGCGCAGTGGAGCTTCCGGCCCCGGCGCTGGGAGCGCTGGAAAGCGTGCTTCGAGCCTATCAGAAGCGCGGCGTCGCGTGGCTGCAATTCCTGCGGCAAAATCAGTTCGGCGGCATTCTGGCCGACGAAATGGGCCTGGGCAAAACCCTGCAAACGCTGGCGTTCCTTCAGTCGCTCGCCGACGCGGCGAACCCAGAAAGCCGCAAGCCGTCGTTGGTGGTTTGCCCCACGAGCCTGGTTTTCAACTGGCTGGCCGAAGCGGCGCGCTTCACGCCTCGGCTCAAGGCGCTCGCTTTGCACGGACCGGACCGGCGAGAACTCTTCCTGCAGATTCCCAAAGTCAATCTAGCGGTGACGAGTTATGCGTTGATCCGGCGCGACGCCGAACTTTATCGGGATTTGGAATTCGACACGGTGATCCTGGACGAAGCCCAGCACATCAAGAATCGCCAGACGCAAAACGCGCAGGCTGTCAAAGCGGTGAAGTGCGCGCATCGGCTCGTGTTGACGGGGACTCCGCTGGAGAACTCGGCGCTGGATTTGTGGTCGATCTTCGATTTTCTCATGCCGGGCTACCTGGGTTCGGCAAGCGATTTCAAGGAGCGTTATGAAATGCCCATCACGCGCGATCGCAGTGAATCCGTGCAGACTCGACTGGCCCGGCGCGTCCGGCCATTTATCCTCCGCCGGCTGAAACGCGAGGTCGCGAGCGATCTGCCCGAAAAGATCGAACAAGTGACGTTCTGCGAGCTGACCGACGACCAGCAGGCCGTGTATCAACAGGTGCTCGCGGCGAGCCGGCGCGAAGTGCTTGAGGCGGTTCAAACCCACGGCGCGCAGAAGAGCCGGATGGTCGTGCTGACCGCCCTGCTGCGCTTACGCCAGATTTGCTGCGACCTCCGGCTCCTGAAGCTTGAAAATGTCAATGCGGAAAAGGCTTCCGGGAAATTGGACTTGTTCCAGGAATTGCTCGACGAAGCCATCGACGGCGGGCATCGCGTGCTGGTGTTTAGCCAGTTCACCAGCATGCTGGCGTTGATCCGCGAGAGGCTGGCGGCGGCGGCGATGGAATTCTGTTATCTCGACGGCGCGACGTTGAATCGCGCCGAGGTGGTGGGAAAATTTCAGTCCAACCCTGCGATCCCGGTCTTTCTGATCAGCCTCAAAGCGGGTGGAGTCGGGCTGAACCTGACCGGAGCCGACACGGTGGTTCATTTCGATCCGTGGTGGAATCCGGCCGTGGAAGAGCAGGCCACCGACCGCGCCCATCGCATCGGCCAAACGCGAGTAGTCACCAGCTACAAGTTGATCGCGCGCGGCACGGTGGAGGAGAAAATCCTGAACTTGCAGCAGCGCAAACGGGAGACGCTCTTAACGATCCTCGCGGATGAAGAATCATTCACCGGGGCGTTGACCTGGGACGAGTTGCAGGAGCTGTTGGCCTGAGGTCGTCAGCTCCAAAGTCGCGCTCGGCGCGTCCTGGGAAGTTGACCGGACGTCAGTATGCGTCGCGCCGATGGTTTGCAGCCGTTTCCAAACCGCCTGATAGGCCAACTCCGGACGGTTGCAGTCCTGGCTGAGGTGCCCCAGGTAAAGATATCGCAACTCCGCCGAGACAATCTCTTCGGCCAATTCCGCGGCGGCCTCGTTGGAGAGATGTCCGTGCCGGCTCATGATCCGCTGTTTGACGCTCCACGGCCGCCGGCGATCTTCCTGAAGCAGCTTCAGGTCATGATTGGTCTCCAACACCAGAACGTTTGCGCGCCGCACGCGTTCAACGACCAATTTCGTGGCGTGGCCAAGATCGGTCAGGAAGCCGATGTTGGCTTCGGAAGTGCGGAGCAAGAAACCGATTGGATCGCTGGCGTCGTGCGGCACGCTGAACGTCTCGACCGCCACGTCACCCACGTCGAAGCTGGCCCCGGTGTTGAAGATGTGCCAGCCCAGCTTCAGCTGAAGCTGCTCTTCCACGGCTTCCTTGGTCAGACGATTGCAGAAGACCGGAATCTGGAGCTTGGCGCCCAGGCCAACCAGGCCTTGAACGTGGTCGGAGTGCTCGTGCGTGAGCAGAATGCCGTGCAAGGTCTCCGGAGTTCGTCCGATGAGCGCCAGGCGCTGGCGTATCTGGCGACCGCTGAGACCGGCATCGATGAGGAGCCGGGTCTCGTTGGTTTCAAGGTAGGCACAGTTTCCACTGGAACCGCTCCCCAAAATAGTGAATCGCACTGGCACGCGCGCAGAAATTACGCTTCGGCGTTTTGTGGATCAACTTATTAAGGGTCTGTGCAAAAATAACTTCCGGTTTTGGCGGGAGCGCCGCCTGGCCGGATGCAAGGCGCGAGGAGGGAGCATCCCCCTTTTGGGGCTGTGACCGACGAGCAACGCCGCAGCCGGCCAGGCGCCGCCCCGCCCCGGAGGGCTGGGGCGATTTCGCTTTCTGGCTTCGTTTCTCCTCAGAGCGTGTCCGAAAATTCCGCGGGGTCCTGTTTTCGCGCCAAAGGCCGGATGGCGAGGCGCAACGAAGGAGAATATCCTCCCTGGATCTTCGACTGAGGAGCAACAAAGCCAGGCGGCCTTTGGCGCGAAAACCCTCCGGGCGGCGGGTCTTTTGTCCGTGGCCTGCGTTGGCTCGGTCCTTACAGCCC
>VHCZ01000212.1 GCA_016871535.1 Verrucomicrobiota bacterium | reverse complement strand
TTCGTTCGGATTCCTGGACAGCAACCGGCAGGACGTCGCTTACGACAATTTTCGCGGCCACAAATTGGATCGGGAAATGATGGAACTGGTGCGGGCGTTTTAGCCGCTCCTTCCGAGATTCCCGATGGACAAGACTTCAAGTCTCTCTGGCCAGCCACGGACTTTGATTTTCATCAAAGCACTTTCGGCGACTCGCCACTACTGTAACTTGTTTCGACTATGACAAAAACGACGGAACACACCATCGACGTGCGGATCATCCCGCCGCGACAAAAGCACCCGGCCATTTTCGGCGCCTGGAATGAGCTTCCTGACGGCGAGTCGCTGCTCCTCCTCAACGACCACGATCCGCTGCCGCTTTACTATCAGTTTGCCTGCAAGTTCGCCGGGCAATTCCATTGGTCGTACGAAGCGCAAGGCCCGGACATCTGGCGCGTCCGGATCAGCAAAGGCCTGTTTCCAGATCCTGGATTCGTGCCCCGGAAGAAGGCCGCTGCAGCGCCGGAAACGCAATCGATCGATTTTGTGCAGCCGCTCGTGCTGGACACGCGCCCGTACTTTCAACGAGGCGAGCCGCCTTGCCACGCGATCGACGAAGCCGTCGCCACGCTGATTCCGGGCCAGGCTTTTCAGTTAATCGCTCCGTTTGATCCCGTTCCGTTGCGGCGCAAGCTGGAGAACGAAGGTTTTTCCGTTCGTTCCCGGCAGCTCCAGGATGGGGCCTGGCAGCTTGAGTTCAGGAAGTAGTCGGCGGCAGGTCGCATCTGGGCTGACCCACAGAATGGTGAGTGAAATTGGCCACGGCCGCCGGGCGTGAATGCATCGGGTGGTCGAGCAAAAGAGGGTGAGCTTTTGCCAAAAAGCGTGGATACCGGATGTCTAACCGCGTGCTAATCTCACTCGACCAAAAAAGGTCCAGCAACCGAATCCAAAACAAGCGCAGCCACTATCTTCCATGAACACACTCCATAGCTTCCATCGAAAAGGACGCCTCTACGCGACGTTGACAATCCTTCTGGCCGTCGGCGGGGTGACGGCTCAAGTCAAAGTGGGTAAGACGCGGCCGATGAAGACCGCCCAGTGGATGAAGGGCGTGATGAAACCGCATTGCACAGCCCTCAAGGATGGATTGAACGCCGGGCCCTCCAAGGATGAAACCTGGGCGGAACTGGCCGTGCACGCCGTCTTGATCAACGAAGCCAGCTATCTGCTGATGGAAGATGGCCGATGCCCGGATGGCGT
Source organism: Verrucomicrobiota bacterium (assembly GCA_016871535.1). Classification (NCBI taxonomy): domain Bacteria; kingdom Pseudomonadati; phylum Verrucomicrobiota; species Verrucomicrobiota bacterium. The sequence continues at coordinate 9,653 of VHCZ01000212.1, read as the reverse complement.
CTGGGCCAACGCGGCGGGCAAGACGTTACGCGAAGGCAGCGCGGAAGTGTTGAAGGCCATCGAAGCCAAAGATGTCGCTGCGGCCAAGACCGCATTCGACCAAATGACGAAAGCATGCGCCGCCTGCCACGATAAACACCGGGAGAAGAAGTGAAGCCACCACAGTTTTTCCAGGAACGCGGCTGTGTGCGCAGCACCAGCCGCAGCACGCCAACAGTTCGAACAGGCTGCGGCTGGGTCTTCGACCCCAGCCGCGCTCCCTTTGGGTTGCGGCAACGCCGCGCTACGCTGTATCCCCAGTTTGCCGTCGGCAGCGTGGCGGCAAGTCCCTTGGCTTTGGAACTGGTCCGGAGCCTGCGGAATGCAATTCCGCGATACGGCGTGCCAGCAATCTGCGCGACGGTCATTGCTTGCGCCTGCCTCCTTCCTCGTCTGGGTGAAGCACAGGCTTATCAAGGCCCGCAGCCGCTGGCGGCTTACGACTTCGAGTTGACGAATTACTCCCGACTGGAACCCACGACGGCCGTCGCGCATCTGCAGAGGCGAATCGAGCGGGGTGAGGTGAAGTTGGCTCGTGACGAGCAGTTCGGTTACTTGATGTCGCTTCTGAAGGAACTGAACGTCTCGCCGGCGTCCCAATTGCTGGTCTTCTCGAAAACTTCTCTCCAACGCCCGCACATTTCCCCCAAGCATCCCCGCGCGATTTTCTTCAACGACGCCGTATGCGTGGCGTGGATTCCGGGTGCGCCAATGATCGAGATCCTGTCGGTCGATCCCAAACTCGGCGCCGTGTTCTACACTCTGGACCAAGCAGAGCGACCGGCGACTCGAATGCAGCGGGACAATCGTTGCCTGGAATGCCATGTCTCCCCGCGAACTCTGGACGTTCCCGGACCGCTGATTCGCTCTTTCCAGACCAGTTCGGAAGGTGAAGTGGACCTCCTGAGCGGAAGTCCCCAAATCAACCATGCCACACCCCTGCACGAGCGCTGGGGTGGGTGGTTCGTCACCGGCGACTACGGAGGCTTGGTGCATCGCGGAAACAAGTTCAGCCCAGCAGAACGGATCCAGCGGGAGCCAGAGTCCAACGCCACGCCGGATTTGAACGCGCTGGGCCGATCGGGTGATCTATCCCTCTACCCGCGTCCGAGCAGTGACATCGTGGCCTTGATGATTTTTGAACATCAGATTCAGATGCAGAATCTGCTCACCCGCCTCAACTACGAGTCGGAGGCAGCCTTGCGACAGTCCGGCCACGTCCGCTCCTTAAACCATTTGAGCGAAGCCTTCTTGAATTATCTGATGTTCGCCGATGAAGTGCCAATTCCGGGCCGCATCGAAGGGGATCGCGAATTCGCCTCGTGGTTTGAAGCGCAAGGCCCGAGGGACAAGCAAGGCCGCTCGCTGCGCCAACTGGACTTGAAGACACGGCTCTTCAAGTTCCCTTGCAGCTACATGATTTACTCGGACGCATTCGAGCGTCTTCCCTATCCGATGCGGCAACATCTCTATCATCGCCTCTGGGCGATCCTGACCGGGGAGGATCGAAGCGCTGAGTACCAAAAACTTCCCGCGGAAACAAAACGCGCAATCTTCGAGATCCTGGCCGAAACCAAACCCAACCTCCCCGCCTACTGGAATCTGTAGCGAGACACGGGCCCCAGAGATGCGACGGATCGAAGGAGATGAAATGAAACTGTCCGCGCAATGCTTCGTCCAATCTTCATCTCCCCTTGTTGCATGTCGCCGGTGAGATGTTCTTGGATTGCGGTTCTTATCCTGATGGCGGGCGTCAGCCTCGCGGCGGCTCCAGCGGCGGGCGGGGGGATTCCTGCGCCGACAGATCACTCGGTGTCCATCCGCATCTTTCAATGGCGCCCTTTTCTGGCGCCGTTCCACTCCGTCGTGCTGCACTATCCGATTGGGTTCTTGACTCTGGCCTTCATCCTCGAACTTTACGGCGTGCGGCGTCCCAGCCGCGAACTCCAGCGGATCACTTCGTTGGTGATTCTGCTTAGCCTGCTCAGCGGGGTCGCGGCGGCGCTGCTGGGATTGATGCGCGCGGGCAGCGGGAGTTACGACGCCAGAGGATTGGGGCTGCATCGACTCTTTGGACTGGCCATACCGCTTCTGACACTGCTCACGCTGTTCCTCCAACTCCGCTGGCGGCACGGCGGCGAGGCCAACCGCGTGCTTCGAGCCGGCTATCGAAGCTTGCTGATTCTGTCCCTGGTTGCGTTGGTGATCGGCGGTCACCTCGGAGGAAACCTGACGCACGGATCAAAATACCTCGTCCAAAATGCGCCCCAGTTCGTCAAGGCGCTCCTGGAGGACGAGGAATCCGGGGAACCCGGCCGAGAGATAGTTTTCAACACGGAGCAAAATCACTTTGTGGAAACGATTCAACCGATCTTCGAGGCGAAGTGCATCGCTTGCCATGGTCCCGAAAAACAGAAAGGCGCGTACCGTCTGGACCAAACCGCCCTTGCCTTCAAAGGCGGTGAGAGCGGGTTGGAGGCCATTCGGCCCAAAGATCCGATGCACAGTGAACTCGTCCGGCGCATCCTGCTGCCAGGCGACCACGACGAGGCTATGCCGCCGGAGGGCAAACCATGCCTTAGCGCCGAGGAAATTCTGCTGCTCGTGCGCTGGATCCAGAACGGCGCTCCGTTCGTTGAGAAATTCCAATCCGGAAAGCTCGGCCTCACCTGGACGCTCGAGAATCGGAGCCGGAACGGCGTGCGTTTGTGGTCGCAGCCCCAGTCGCAAACCGGCGTCTCCTCGAATGCGGCATCAGCGGCACCGTCCCGCGAGGATTCGAACCGCTGACCGCCCGTGGAAACGGTGGTTCAACCGCCGATGAACGCAGATGAACGCAGACGGGAATGGGCTGCGAATCAACTCTGCTTCGCCTTTTGCAGGAATAGGAGGCAACTCCCCAATCTGCGTTCGTCCGCGTCCATCTGCGGTTTGTCTCCGGATCGAGATGCTCCACGGATCCAGGTTAAGTCGATCTCACTGTCCCATCTGCTTGGCCCAGGCGTCGAGGCTCTTGCTTTCGCTGATGTGGGAGATTCCAGCTTTCCGCGCGGCCGCCAGAAACTGTTTCACCAATTCAGTTCGCTCATAGTCCGCGACGCGTTTCGCCGCGATCTTGACGTACCACACCGGCAACCGCGCCACCTGCACGCGGAAGCGAAAGGTCTCGTTCTCGGCGAGGGCTTCAGCCTCGTTCAAAATATTCTCGGCTTCCGCCATGATTTCCGCACTGAGATACGGGACGGTCGGTGGCTCGAAAATGTGCGCGTGATAGCCTTCTTCCCGGACCGAACGGTGCAGGTGCTCCAGATAGTCGTGGATGCGTGACGCTGCCTTGCCGTAGTACGCCTGGAGAAACTCTTCGACGTGACGCCGCACATCCGTGTCCGGATTCCAGAGCAGCTTCGCCAGCAGGTAGGCGCGAAGCGGCCCCATCTCGCCGTTCCCGCCAGCGGAATAATTCCCCTGCTCGAACAAGCCCTTCACGCCGTGCTTTGCGAAGAACCGGACATTCGCCTGCAGCGCATCGAAATTCGGAAACGGCTGCTGATAATGCGCGAAGTTCGGCGTGTAATCCCAGACATACAACGACGGCGCAATCGGCTCCCAGGCCACGATGTCTTCGCGAAAACGCTGGTTCTCCTGCGACGGGCAACTCTCCAGCGGATGCGCGAAACAACATTCGATCGAGCACAGCCGAACGATGACGTTCTTTCGCGGGCGGAGGGTTTTCGGCGGCTTGCGGGTGTATTGGTAAGCCAGCGTGTCGATGCGGACCTTCGGGTAATCAGCCTCGATGGCTTCGGCAATGGCATTGACGAACCGAATCATGGAAGCCGCCGGGCTTCCTTCCGCGTCGTCCAGCGCTTTGCACGGTTCGCACTGGCACCATTTGCCGGTGTCGTTCTGCGAGACGCTGATGATCGTGGCTTCGGGATGTTCCTGGATCCATTGGCGTACGCGCGCAATGGCCAGCTTGAGCACGTCGGGATTTGACAGGCAGCGCTGCACGTAGCCGTCGGCGCGCTGGCCGTTGATCAGCGGAAAGTATTCGGGATGCTCTTTATGCAGCTCGCGCGGGATGAGCAGGTCGAAGCTGTGCACGAACGGGAAATAAACGGCCGCGCGTCCGCCGTGTTTCTCCGCCAGCTTGTGATGCTGGCCGTTGAGGCGGTGACGCGCCGCGAAATCCGCGTCGCGCATCATTTCGGTCCAGAACACCTCGCGATATTGCAGCGCCGGGATGCGCGTCTCATTCAAATCAGGCAGCTTGATGCTCTCAAGCTTGGGCGCAATTTCCACCTCGGACGTGAACCAGCGGACCCCCAATCGTTCCTCGAGCAACGCATAAACTCCATTCAAGGTGCCGCGCGGCTTGCCGCCGGCGATGATCAACCGATCCGGCCCGGTGCGCAGCACGAAGCCGTCCGTGCCAAGTTTGCTGAGCACGATGCCGGCGTCGAGCTTTCGGAGACTCGCGTTGTCGCCGAGCAGGATTTGATGGGACCCGGACGCTTCGCTATCGGTGACGATGGGCAGCTTAACCCCGCCAATTCGCTGCAAGTAATTCTGCAACTCCTCCGCGGCGTATCGCTCGGATGGGGTGGCCTCGGCGCTAATGACAATCCTGTGCTTGCTCTGGCCCGCTTCGGTCACGGCCAGTTCGGCCAGGGTTGAATTGCAGACAAAACTGAGGAGCAACAGGCCGAACATCCGTCCGAATCGGGTCAATCTGGAAAGCTTCCTGTTCCAGAAGGACCTGCACATGGCCCTTGAACTGAAAACCGTGCGGACCGCAGCCTTCAGGCTGCTTCCGCGCACTCTCCGAGGTCCAGCGTTGAAGCGGCCTAAAGGCCACGGTCCGGAGGAACGGTTCATGGGAAGCGGCCATGGCCTCAGTGCGATGCACATGGCCCTTGAACTCGTCGATGGTAGGGAGGCGCTGCTGCGCCGCCGCATCGACTGAAAACCGGCTGCGCGGCAACGCGGCCCTACCAGGTTCAAGAGACCCGGATTCAGCACCAGCGTGTTGTGGCTTTCCGCGCGCATCCGATAGTAGGTCCAGCGCTGTTTGCCGAAGTAACCGGGCATATTGTAGTTGTCCGCGCCGAGGTCCAAAGCCCACCGCGTGCCGAGGGCATCGAGGATAAACGTCCCCAGATCAAGATTGCTGTGGTTGGCTTTGTTGTCGCCCGCCTTGAACCCGACAAAAACCGCGTCCCGATCGTTCCACGCGCTCCGAAAAGTCGCCACTTCGACACCGCGAAAATATTTATCCAGCGGCGGGTCTGGCGCCGGAGAGGACGCCGCCGTCGGGCGGAACCAAATCAAATCGAGGGCCGAGGGCGATGCCACTTTGGCCTGGTAATCCGAGTACGCGGGCCGCTCGAACTTGCACGCGAGCCAGTGCATTTGCGCGGCGCGAATGGCGCCATCACTGCCATCTGCGTAGTTGAAGGTGCGTCCGAGCGGCCCCGTCAGGTACACCGGGAAGGCACCCGTGTCCGCGAAGCCGGGAATGTGGGCGAGTCCGAAGTCGGTTCCGAGCGCCGTCTCCAGCGCAGCCAGGAAAGCCACGTTGTAGGCGGTCGCGTAGTTCCAGTAACCGGGCCCTTCCTTCCACGCGCCGTTGGGCGCAAACTCGGCCATGGCGATTTGAATGGATTCAAGGCCGGCGCGCAGGATTTCTCCGGCGAGTTCCGGTTCGTCATCTGCGAGCGCCAGGGCCCCGATCCCAATTCCTCCGTTGCACACCTGGTTCCAATTATGCCGGGCCCGGTGCCACGATACGTTTTCAGAGCAGGCTGAAGCCCCTTTTCCACCATCGCCGTCCGGATCACCCGGCGTTGGTCTGGCGACCAGGCGTCGAACAGCCAATCGTAAGCAATGGCGAAGGCGTGGGTCATCTCGGCGGTGTCGAGAAAGTGTCGCGGATTCCAATCCGGGAACGCGGCGGCGGCCTCCAGTTCTTTCCAAAGCCGCTCGGCGTAACGCGAATCGTTCTCCAGACGGAAAAGCAATCCGAGTGTGCAACTGCGATCCAGCACGCGCCGGCTCGTGCTCAAGAGACGAAGTCCATCCGGGATTTCGTAGCGGGACGGAGGATCCGTGAGGATGCGCTGAGCGCGTTCCTTCAGTTTCGTCTGCCAGCTCCGGAGCGTTGGGTTCTCTGAGACGCGCTGCTTCAATTGCGCAAACTCATCGGCGGAGGAAACTATCAGGCGCGGGTGCGGTTTGCGGAGTCTGGCGAGGATTTCAGGGCCCGATGGAATAGGAATGCGTCCGTTTGCCTTCGGGCCGCCCGGGCCATAGTGTCAATCGGGCGATGGGCCAACGGAGGCTCCTGGCTTTTCCGTGGTCCGTCTCTCCCTTCAAGAGACGCCTCAAGGGTTAGTCAGGGACGGAGTGGAATCCGTCCCTACCAACGCTAAACAGATGCGTCCCAGCGGAGCGAGTTGGGCGCGAAATCACTCAACAGGCTGCAATTCTTGAAACGTCCCGATCTCAATCTCGCCAGAAGGTCGATTCGCGCGGCGCCCGATAACGCAAAGCCAGGTGGGGTGTTTCGAGGCGCTTCTGTCCGGCGGCCAGCGATTGCATGCCCGCGGCCACAAGCCCCGTCGTGATCAGCGTCCTTTCAATCGGAAACGTTGCGCGGCCGGTCAGGAACATTTTCTCCACCTGAGCCATGAGCGCTGCGGAATAAACGACGTTCGGGTTCGGCGGCAGGTAGAACAGAGTCGAGAGCGGTTCCGAACGCCCTTTGAGTCGCGCAGCAAAATTGAAATCGCCGACCAGCCCGTTCATCAACAGCATCGTCGCTTTGAGGCCATCCGCGTACTCGAACCGGTAAACCACGGGATCCTTTACAAACTGGCGGATCTGCTCGTCCGTCGGATAGCGATGACTGTAAGTCGGCGGCTGCCCGAGGGTTTGGCTTCGGGAAAGGCAGGCTTCGAACAGCTTCGGATCCCAGCCGCCTGACACCCACGAGCCTGCCTTCATCGCCGTCCAGACTGCGTCTCCGCGCAAGGCCTGCAACGAGATCACTCCGGTCTCGCCGCCGCGCCGGCGCTCGGCCATGCACTGGATGACTTCCAGGGCATGAAAGTCGTAGCTGTCCACGCTGCCGATGGCCACGCACATCACTTCTTCGACTTTCGCGGCGTAGGGCAGATCAATCGACGGCATTCGCCACGTGTGCGGCAGCGACGATCCGGCCACGAAAGGGAACCTCAGTTCGCGCGCGGTCTCGACCATTTCTAGGGCCCAATCCCAGTTCCAGGAAAGATGTTTGTCGTTGAAGACGGGCACGCTCCGGTCGTCTTCCCGGAAAACGTGGACCACGTGTTTGAAGAATTCGTAGCGCGGATATTTTTTCTGGCCGATCTCGTTGTTGGGATAGCGGCCGTGTTCGCCGATGATCAGCACGGCATCGACGGCGAGTTTGCTTCCGCCGCAACGCAACGCCTCGGCGATGGTCGGATAAATCCCAAACCCAAATTCCTTCGCGCGCTGGCGGCTCAGATCGTTCTCCGGAGTTTGATCGATGTAAGCCGACACGACGTCGATGGGCGGCCGGTGCCATTTCCCGCGGATCGGATACCCGACGAGGAACCGCTCGCCCATGTGCCAGGCATGGGAATGAAACCGCCATTCTGTGGTGATGATGGCCAGGCGCTTGCGGCGTTGAGGTTGGGCGGCCAGGGCGCGCGCAGCGAAAGGAACGGCGGCAAGGCTTCCGGCAACGGTGGAGAGGAATTTGCGTCGTGTTTGCATGAGTGAGGTCGAGCGCGAGCGTAGCGGCGGAGCCTGAAACGTAAAACGTAAAACGTAAGCGCCGTTCGATCTTACTGAGTCAACTCGCCGAGTCGCCGTCTCCCATCTCTTACGAATTGGGACTCGCCTTACTGATCACGAATTACGAATTACGTTTTACGCCTGATGACCTTGGAAGGGCTGTAAGCCGAATTCTGTCTGCCCCGGCCGAGGCCGGGGGAGAGAATCATTTATCTTAGCGGCCAGTACCCGAAACCGGGCCAGAGTAGGGCGGGTGTCCCGCCTTCTTCTGGGCAGGCTGGAAGCCTGCCCTACTCTGGCCTTGGAGCGGGCCACTCCGCGGTTTCCTATTTGGCCTTGCTCCCGATGGGGTTTTCCGTGCCCCCGCGATTGCTCTTGGGGCGGTGGGCTCTTACTCCACCTTTTCACCCTTGCTCCGGAGATCTCACATTTGAAATTTGAAATCTCCAGGGCGGTTTAATTTTCTGTGGCACTTTCCGTCAGGACGCCTCGCGGCGTCGCTGCCCGCGTTTATCCCCGAAATCATTCAGGGTTACGCGGCATCGCGCCCTGTGGAGTTCGGACTTTCCTCCCCCAACTTGCGCCGGGAGCGATCCTCCGCCCTTCCAAGGTCGCAACAATCTAGGCCGCCCGCTGCGGCAAGACAAGCGAGGAACGACCCACCAATTCTCATTTGGCAATCGACGCCCGTTTGGTGTCCACGCTTTAGCGTGTTTGGGGTGCGACAGGCACCCTGAAGGGTGAACACCATACGCCGCGAGCCTAACAAAATGAGAATTGCTAGGAACAACCAGCGGCAAGCCAAAAATAGCAAAGAGAAGAGCAAGATGGGTACAGGCAGCGCGAAGGATTTCGGCCTAGCTTATCGGCATGCGGGCCAATCATGACCAAGACACGCGGGTCACAATAGTGACCGTCCTGTTCTCGGTCCGGCACAGCCCGCCGCAGCTTAGCCACCAACCTCAGGAAATGTTATGGAAGGTTTCTCTACAATCCTAACGGTCGCGACGTGGATCGTCGTGCTCGGCGTCGTCGCCGGCGTGATCCTGCCTCAAACGTTCCGCATCCTGCGGGAATACCAACGCGGAGTCATCTTTCGCTTCGGCAATCTCGTCGGAGGCAAAGGCCCCGGACTCATTGTGCTGATCCCTTATGTGGACCGCATGGTGCGCATGGACCTGCGCGTGGTGACCATCGACGTCGCCAAGCAGGAAGTGATGACGCGCGACAATGTGCCGGTAACCGTCGATGCGGTTGTGTATTTTCGCGTGGTCGATCCCGTGGCGGCAGTGGTCAAAGTCGAGAATTATCTCAAAGCCACCTCGCTGATCGCCCAAACCTCGCTTCGAAGCGTGCTTGGCCAGGCGGAGTTGGACGAATTGCTCTCGCACCGGGACAAGATCAATCAAACGCTTCAGGAGATCATCGACCGCCAGACCGATCCCTGGGGCGTTAAGGTGACGGCAGTGGAGGTTCGGGACGTGGTGCTGCCGGAGGGCATGAAGCGCGCGATGGCCAAGCAAGCGGAAAGCGAGCGGGAACGGCGCGCGAAAATCATCAATGCCGAAGGCGAGTATCAAGCCGCCGAGAAGCTTGTCCAGGCCGCCGGCATGATCAGCACCGAGCCCATCGCACTGCAATTGCGCTTCCTCCAGACGATGCGGGAGATTTCCAGCGAGCATAACACGACGACTTTCCTTCCCGTGCCGATCGATTTGTTCTCGCCCTTTGTGAAGAAGGCCGCCGAAGAGGTGGCAAAATCGTGGTGAACTCCCGAGGCAAGACCACAAGCGAGTTCGTTGAAGGGTCACAAC
>VHCZ01000211.1 GCA_016871535.1 Verrucomicrobiota bacterium | reverse complement strand
TTCTTTTTCGCCAGACTTCGTTGCTTGCTCCTTACAGATCCACTTCGGGATATGCTCGTCGCTCGCGCCTCGTCTGGCCGAAAAATCCCTTGCCGCGAACGTGAGCGTATTTATGAAATGGACCACTAAGCTTACGGAAGCGACTGACAGGGCCACCATCAAGCCTGTTATCAGTCAGTTCTTCGCGGACATAATGGCTTGATGAATAGAGTGCCAGCCGGGATTTGACCGGAGCGGCGGCGTTGGCGATGATCGGCTTCAGAATGATTCTGCAAACGCGGTCCGTTGAGGATTTACAGCAAGCGGTCGCCTCCGCCCATGCCAGCGGCGAACGAATCGCTTCGGTGCATCTCCACGCGATGAATCGCCTCGTGGATCACGTGCCGGAAGACATGACGGCCACCGTGGAAGCCGGGATGACGCTGACGGAATTTCAGGCTCGGCTAGCCCCGCGCGGCCAATGGCTGCCTGTTGATCCGCCCGATGCGGACCGCCTTTCCATCGGCGATCTCTTGTCCGCCAATGCCAGCGGGCCGCGCCGGTTTGGCTATGGCACGGTGCGGGATTATCTGATCGGCATGAAGGTGGTCCTGGCGGATGGGCGCGTCATCAAGTCGGGAGGCAAGGTCGTCAAGAACGTGGCCGGCTATGATCTCTGCAAATTGTTCATCGGGAGTCGCGGCGCCTTCGGCGTGATCGTGGAAGCGACCTTCAAACTCCGGCCGCTGCCCGAAGCGGAACAATTCGTTCAGGCCGGCTTCGACTCACTGCAAAACGCTGGGGCCTTTGTTCAAGCAGTTCTCGAAAGCAACCTGGTCCCTGTGGTCCTTGATCTCCACAACATCTCCACTAACAGCCAAACGGACCCCTCACCTCGTCCCTCACCCCTCGGAGGGGAGAGGGTGGATGAAGAGGCTCCAGGGATGCTATCGGCCACGGACGGTCCACGCTCTAACGCCTCACGCTCCGACGCTTCACGCTCCCACGCTCTGACGGTCGTGCTCGGCTTTGCCGGCGTGCGGGAGGATGTCGAGTATCAACTGGCGAAAGCAGCCGAACTCGGCGCGCGAAGCCCGTCCAATCTGGACCACGAGATTCGGTTCTGGAATTCCGGATCAGCCACGCCGCCGCGGCGACTCTCGGTTCTGCCTTCGGAACTGGCCCAAGCGATTCGGAGATTGGGTGAAGTTTCGTTCGTCGCCCGGGCCGGGAACGGGCTGGTGTGCTACGTCGGCGGACCGGAGGAACCCAGAACGGAGACGCCGGGAAAGCTCCTTCGCCGCGTCAAAGATACTTTCGATCCCAAACACATTTTTCCTGACCTGCCTTTGTGACTGCGAATTCGGCGGCTCCACAACGTTTTCTCGACGAAACCAAATCACTCGCCTGTGTCCACTGCGGCCTCTGTCTCGGTGCCTGCCCGACTTACCTCGAGACGGGGAACGAGAACGAGTCGCCGCGCGGACGCATTTATCTCATGCGCGCGCTCCAGGCCGGACGGTTGAAGCTTTCGGACGCGGCGGTCCGGCACATCGACCTGTGTCTGGGCTGCCGGGCCTGCGAGACAGCCTGTCCGAGCGGTGTTCAATACGGCGCCTTGCTCGAAGCCACGCGCGACCATATCGAAAAGAAGCATCGGCGGTCCGTCTTTCAAACTTTTCTCCGGCGTCTTGCTATTGAACAAGTCTTTCCATTTCCCGCGCGGATGAAACTGGCTTTGTGGCCGGCGCGGCTGGCGCAAAAGGCCGGCCTCAAGCGGCGTTTGCCCAAGTTCCTTCGCGACGCCCTATCGCTCGTTCCGGCGAACACGAAATCGATTCCTTTGCCGACGGTTGCTCGAACGGCGATCACTCCGGTCAAAGGCCAGGTGGGCTTCATCCAGGGCTGCGTGATGAGCGTGATGTTCGGAGAGACCAACGCGGCCAGCGTCCACCTGCTGAATCAAGCGGGCTGGGACGTCGCTGTCCCGCGGGAGCAGGTTTGCTGTGGCGCGCTCTACGCGCACAGCGGGCAGTTGGACCGCGCGCGCGACTGCGCCCGGCGTAACATCGCGGCGTTCGAGAAACTGAATTTGGACGCCATTGTCATCAACGCGGCGGGTTGCGGCTCGACGCTCAAGGAGTACGGCCATTTGCTCCACGGCGATCCCGGCTGGGCGGAGCGCGCCGAACGATTCAGCGCGAAGGTGAAGGATTTGACGGAGTGGCTCGCTTCCGCGGATTTCAAATTGCAGATTTCAAATTGCGAATCGGTGACCTACCACGATGCCTGCCATCTCGCTCATCCGCAGCACATCACCAAACCTCCCCGCGACCTGATTCGAGCGGTTGCCGGAGCGAAATTCGTGGAGTTGCCGGAGTCCGAAGTATGTTGCGGAAGCGCAGGGAGCTACAATTTGACCGAACCGGAAATGGCCGAGCGTTTGCAACGGCGCAAGGTGGAGAACATTTTACGGACCGGCGCCGAAGTCGTCGTGACCACTAATCCGGGATGCATTCTCCAAATGCGCGCAGGACTGGAGAAAGCCGGCGCCGCGCATGTCCGGGTGCTGCACATCGCAGACTTCCTGGTCGAGGCGAGGAACTGGAGTGGTGGATTATTGGAGTAATGGAGTGGTGGAGTGCTGGAGTGCTGAAATCCCAATACTCCAACATTCCACTACTCCAACCCTCCATTCCCCCGCTCCCGGATCAACCGGAGCGAGGTTTCGTCGAACCAGGCCTCGCCCCGCGCGGCTTTGAGTTCGCAGATCAATTCCACTTCGCTCTCCGGTTCGCGCACCCAGATGTCGTAACGAAGCGTCGTCCAGCCATGGTCGCTGGAGCGCCAGACGTCGGGCCGTTGTTCGCCCGAAATCCGCAGGCAAATCCCTCCGGTATTTCCGACGCCGCTGGTCCGAGCGCGGCCCTCGAAGCGATACCGTCCAGCCGGCAACAACACTCGCGTGCGCCAGGAAGCAGAACCTCCTCCCCGGCCCATGGAGACCCCCAGCGACCCGATTCCGCCTACATCGCCCTTGCCCAATTGATGAGCACCCTCTGCCGGCGAAGTTATCCGCTTCGTCCAACCCGTAAGCCGGGCGGCGCCATCCGCGCCGAGTTGAATCGGTTCTTGCGGCGGCGCCTGGGCGACCTTGAGTTGCTCGGTAATGGAGCTTGCGCGCAGGCCGATGCGCTGGCAAAGCCTTTCCACCTGCGCATCGAACTCGTTCGCCCATCCGTACACTTCCACGGTCGGCCGAATCGGGCGTGCCATTTCGCGGACCCGTCCGATAATCTTCTCCTCCAAAAACACATTGGTCCGCAGCGTGGCGAGGCGTTCCCAATAAAGCCGGCGGCCTTCCGGAGTGGCCAGAACACGCTGCGCAACGTAGCCTTGAATTCTCATATCACCGCCTTGCGGATCGATCGGATCGTCCCACGATCCTCTCGACGAGCCGAACATCTGATCCAGCCCGTGCGGCATGAACACCATGCGGTCCGTTTCGAGGTCGTGGAAAACCCGGTAGTTGTTTCGGTTCCGAGTATAGCCGTCCCAGTGGCAAGTCATGATCTCCATCGCGACAAAGCTAATGAACCGATCCATGTCGAGCACCTTGCTCAGGCGCTGCCAGCGGCTTTCCGGGCGTTCCGATACCGCCGCCATGAGCCGCTGCAAATCCGAACGGTCGTTCGGGTTATCGCCCGAATTGGTGTCGAGGTCGCCGGTGATGTCCTGGACGAACCCGCCGTCGTAGAGATTGCCTTTGACGTTTTTGAAATGGCGTTTGAGAAAAGTTTTCCCAAAACCTTCGACCAGGACGTAGAGACCAAGATCCCGCCCGTTCAGAATGACCGTGGCGTGATCCGCGCGCGGCACGGGCACGCCAGCCGCCAGAAACAGTTCCCGGGAAATCGCCTCGGCCAAAAACGACGGATCCTGCACGGAGTTGTTCAGCGAAATCTTGGTGAAGCCATGGAACTGCTGGCCAGGGGCGTTCTTGGAAAAATTCAGCGTCAGCGCCGGTTTGCTGTCAAAGGGGCGGAAACTTCCCGCGGCGCCTTTGAGGTGAATCGCGACATTCATGTAGGTCTTGCCGCCTTCGTGAACGGTCGCCGACACATCCACGCGCTCCTGCCGCGCGCCGCGCCACCCGTTCCAATGATACTGGCGAAGGGTCTCGACGTCTTTCGGCGCGATCTCGATCCGAATCCGCCACAAATCCGCGGGCACCGGGGAAGACGGAGGGTTGACCTGGACAGGCGGCCTGTTGCGGAACTGGCGGGGTTGGCCGAAGACGTCGCGCCGTTGCTCGAACCGAACCGGGCGTTCGGGCGGAAAAAGAAACCGCAACGTCAGCACGGCGGCGAAAGCAGCCCAGACCAGCGCCCGGGCGATGCGCCGGCCTCGCGAGTATTTTTTGCGCGGCTGATCCATAGTTCCTATGGGATCTCAATCTTACTCCTAATCCTAATCCTAATCCTAATCTTACTCTCCACTCGGATGGGGAGATTATGATTACGATTAAGATCAGGAGTATGAGCCTGACAGCCTGAGGTCATGTTCATCAATGCATCTCGACTTCGCACGTTCCAATGCCGGGCCGGTAGAAATTGAATTGTACGTTGGGATGGTCGGCAAGCAGTGACATCGGCACGGCGGTGTCCGGGAGCTTCTTCGAAATCATGAGGGTGGTCAGCCGTTGCCCGAACGGATTGTCATGCGTGCCGGCGTGCCAGATGGAAACCTTCTCCGCCTTCCACGTTTCAGCCGGCCCGACCGAGATCGCTTTGCGCGGAACTCCCGCGACGTTGCCGCCGCCCGAAGTCCGCGCGTTCTGGACCAGCGTCAGCGGATGAAGGTCCACCACGCGCGTGGTCAGTTGGTGATATTCCTCGGGCGTGGGCGGGTTGTTCTTGTACACGCCTTCGCGCCGCGCTGGATCGTTGAAGGCCCAATGCTTGATCTCGCCCTGGCCGCCTTGCATGACGGCGCAGCGGACGCCGGTCCAACTCGCGCGGTACCTGGCCGTGTCGGCTTTGGGAAAGTGCAGGTTCGCTTCCGGCATAACGAGTTCCGGGCGAATGCGGCTGAAACACAGTTCCCGATCCGCGCGCTCGAACGACAGCGGATGGTCCGTGGAAACTTCCTGGCCGTCCAGGAACCACTCGTCCATGCCCCAAAAATGGGCGGACTTGAGCGATAGGCCAAGTTCATTGACCAGACGCGCTACGAGCGGCAGTTGCTCGGTCGGGCCGATCGGGCCGCAAATGCCGGCGGGGTTGTCGGGCGTGGATTGCTTCCAGGCAGCGATGTATTCCAGCGCTTCGGCGAGATAAAAATCTTCGAGCGTGTCGTAGAAGGCGACTTGGAAGCCCGGACGCGAAAGCTTGAGCATCGCTTCCGGCGTCAACCGAGCCGCGTCTTTGAGCACCTCGTCATCGAGTGTGGTGTAATCCCACCAATCCGGGGCTATGGAACTGAGTTTGCGCGGCATGCCAACACCAATTTCAGAAAATGCCCCGTCCGTCCAATGTAAAAACGGTCGTTCACGGAAAGCTCCTGTTCCTTTCGGACCTGCACTCGGCCCCTGAACTCGGTAGGGCGAGTCCGTCCCGGCGAGCCGCTCGACGAGTGTGGAACACGTCCAGTCCGGCTCGCTGGGGACAGGCTCGCCCTACCGTCTGGTTCATGGGGAGAGGGAACGGGACGCCCTTCAGCTCTCGGGGGTGGTATTCACCAAGTGATAGCGTCTCAAAGCCTCGCGTAGCGGATCGATTTCCTTTGCGCTGAAACCTAAATGCAAATGACGCCGCCAGCCTTCAGCGTGTTTGAACTTCCGCGACATCCGGCCCACGCCCCGCGACATCTCGTCCATGGCGCGCAAATACGAATTCATGCCCTGGCTGACGTCGAGCCAGTCTTGCTGGCTTTCGTGCGCGGCCAGCGCCTGCAATTTGGTTTCATGGACGGGCGTCGTGTTCACGAAAGCGTCCGGGAGGATTCGCTGCCGCAAGCCATCCCGCAAACCGTGCGGCATGGCGTGATAAATCGTGACGTCGTGATCGAAAGGTTTGCGCGCCGGGGTAGTCTTGAAATTAGGCATGCCGTGCGCGAACGCTGCCGTGACCACCAGCCGGCAAGTGTTCGTGTGGTCCTCCATGTAATCTTGCGGCGAATGCGTCAGCACGATCGAAGGCCTGGCTTCGCGAATGACCGCCGCGAGCCGCCGCAGCGTCGGAACGTCGTAAAGGATCTCCAGATCGTCGCAAATCGGCGGATGCCAGTGCGCGCCCAGGATTTTCGCGGCATGGCGGGCCTCGCGCAACCGGGCGCGGCGGGTTTGCGACGCGTTCAGCTTCACGCTGCCGCAGTTCCCGCGCGACACGTTCATGTAATGGATTTCCCAGCCGGCTTGCTTGAGCAGCAACAACGTGCCGGCCATGTAGAACTCGATGTCGTCCGGGTGCGCGCCGATGGCGATCGCGGAGTGCGGTGTGCGGAGCGCGGATTTCAAATCGAAGGAAGGACGTTAATTAATGTTCGGCGGCAAGTTGCCGCCGAAAACGGGCTGGTAGCCCGTTCCACCCATTTTCAAAACACGCGCTCACAGCTTCACGGATTTGCCTGTCTCGGCCGATTTGTCGGCAGCGAAGATGACTTTGTGCGAGCGCAACGCGTCGGCCAGGCTGGTCAGCGGCATTTCTTTGCCGGAGTCGAGCGCGTCGAAGAAGGCCTGGAATTGCGTCAGGTACGGGTGATCCGAGACGTCGCCGGAATCGAGCGGTTTCAACGACAGCGCGCTCCAGGCGTTCTTGTTCAACCCGCCGAGTTTCGTCGAATGGAATTTGTTGTCCAGCAAGCTCCCTTCGCTCCCGACGAGATGAGTGTGAAAATAGTACGGCTGCAAGCAGTCCACGACCGCCGCGCACTTGCCGATGCTGCCATTCTTGAATTTCAGAATGGTGACGCTGGTCGTCGTGTATTCGTAAGGCTCGAAGACCTTGCTCTTGGACTTGGCGTCGTAGCTGGTGATTTCCGTGACGTCGCTGCCCAGGCACAGCAGAAGCGCGTCCATCGCGTGGCAGCCCGCGGTGAGCAAGGAACTGCCGCCGGCGTTCTTGCGGGTGTTCCAGCGGAACTGGCCGTACCAGGGTCCGATGCCATGGTAATAATCGATCTCGCCGTAGTGCAGCGTCCCGAGCAATCCGGCGTCGATCACAGCCTTGGTGGTCAAGAACTGGCTCGAATAGCGGCACTCGAAGCACACGCAGGTTTTGACCCGAGCCTTCTTCACCGCCGCTTCCATCGCCTGGCAATCCTTCCAGGAAAGGGCGAGCGGTTTTTCCACGATGATGTGCTTGCCCGCCCGGGCCGCCGCGATGACGTGTTCGGCGTGCTGATACGGAAAACTGCACACGCTGACCGCGTGAATCCGCGGGTTGGCCAGCATCGCGTCCACGTCGTTGTAAACCGAGATGTCGCTGCCGTATTTGTGGCTGAGTTCTTTGGGGTTTTGGGGGCGCGAGGAGCAAACCGCCGTGACCTGGGCTTGTTTGGTGCCGTTGATCGCGGGGATGTGCGCGGTCGCTACCCAGCCGTATCCGATGACGCCAACGTTGTATTTTTTCATGGGAAAAATCAGTAAGTCGCCCGTCCGCCGGAAATATCAAACACCGCGCCGGTGCTGAAGGAACACTCCGCAGAACACAGCCACGCGACCAGCGCCGCGACTTCTTCCTTGAGCCCCGTCCGGCCCATCGGAATGCGCGACACCATGTAAGCGATGTGTTCCTTGGATACCTGTTTGAGGATGTCCGTCTCAATGACCGCCGGGGTGACGGAATTCACGAGCACGCCGCTTTGCGCCAGTTCCTTGCCGAGCGATTTCGTCAGGCCGATCACGCCGGCCTTGGCGGCGCTGTAATGGGAGGCGTTCGGGTTGCCCTCTTTGCCGGCGATGGAGGCGATGTTGACGATGCGTCCGTATTTCTTCTCCAGCATCTTCGGGACGATCGCGTGGCAGCAAAGGTAAACGGCGTAAAGGTCCAGGTTAAGAACCTGGAACCATTCTTCGGGCGTGCATTCCCACAGCGTTTTGGAGACGCCCGCGATCCCGGCGTTGTTGACCAGAATATCGATCGATCCGAAGCGGCGAACCGTGCTTTCAGCCGCCGCTCCCACGGCCGCGGGCCGCGTGATGTCCACAACCTGCAGGTCAAATTCGCCCAGGCCATCCAGTGAACTGACCGCCAAGTTCAAGGCTTCCCGGTCAACGTCCCAAAGACTGCACCGGGCGCCGGAGGCCAGCAGCCGTTGAACGATGGCGAAACCGATGCCCCGGGCGGCGCCGGTGACTACCGCATTCTTTCCCTGCAAATCGATCTTATTCATCCCGAATGGCCAGCGACGGACTCAGCCGAAGTGGCAAGCGCCTCTATAACTGGAGACGGCAGATTTGTCGAGCTTTCCTCGCGTCCCAAGCAGCAGTTCTCTCCATGAACAGGCGTTGGTTTGTCGTCCCGCCTTTAGGCGCCTTTGGGCGGTTCCTGTGCTCCCGACCGGCTAAAGCCGGGACTGCAAACGAGGCGTCGTTCATGGCCCCAATGGGCGATCGAAGAATCGTGGAAACTGCCCATGAACTGGTAAGGACGGATTCCACTCCGTCCCTGACTTCTCTGCCTTTCGAGGGGGAAGTCAGGGACGCGGTGGAACGCGTCCTTACCAGGTTTCACGCACAGAATGGCTGGCACTCAACTTACGCCATGAACATCGTCAGTTCTTCCTCGGCTTTCTTGATCTCACGCGGCAGATCGAGTTCAAGTTTGTGAGGCAGGTAGATGTTTTGGAGAAAGATCCATTCGGGGGAGTGTTCGATCAGTTCGGAGGCGTGACCCAGGTCTTCCTGCGAGGCCGGATTGCTGTTGGCCAGGCGGTCGCCGATGCCGACGCAAACGGCCAGGAATCCGCCGTCGCCGAGCGGATCGGCGGCGTGGTCAACATGCAAAGGGTCATGATGGAACCAGACCGAACGCAGGATGTGGTTGTGGGCGTGCATGCGTTCGCACAAGGCCGCGCCGATCTGCGTGTGATCCAGGCCGAGAATCTCCCGTTCCATCGCCGCATGATTGCACTGTTTGGCGAGCGCGCCAGCCAGGATTTGTTCAAACTCCTTGGGGAAATAATGCTCGATAAAAAGCTTCCCCACGTCGTGCATCAACCCGGCCAAATATTCCATGCCGTTGGTCGGCCGGAAAATGCAGGCCACCCGGTCCGTCAGCCGCGCGACCAAGACATTGTGCAGCCAGAATCGCCGCTAATCCACTTTGGCCTTGAACTCTGAAAAAGCTCCGACGGTCGCCACCGCCAGCGCGATGCGGCGGACCTGCTGGATGCCGATGAGCATGAGCGCCTGATCGATGCTGTCGATTTGCCGGGCGGCGAACCCAATCGAACTGGCCACCTGAAGGCAGCGCGCTGCCAGTGCCGTGTCCAGCATGATGACTTTCGCAAAGTCGGCCATGGTGGTGCTGTCGTTCTGCACCAGGGAACAGAGCCGGATGGCTACGTCCGGGAACGACGGCACGATCGACTCGTCATTCAACAACGTCGTCAAGCGGTCAGCCACCCATTGCCTGGACGGATCGCTCACTTGCAGATAATTCACTTGCTCTTTTCTCATAGAATTCTTCGTGCGCCGGCTCAATGTGTCATCGCGTAGAGAATAATATTAATCGCCATCGGATACGAAATGTTCTCCGCGAACCGGTGGAAGAAGTAAGTGTCTTCGCCTTCGCGTTCCCAGCCATCCCCGTAATCCGTGTTGTGGCACGCCAGGACCATCATGCGGCCTTTGTCGTCCATCATGGCTTTGATGTGGACTTCGGTGCAGGGCTCGCCTTCCTTGACTTCCCAGGTGATCCCGGTGGATTCCGCCTGCCGGCCGATCACCACGTTGGGCACTTGCAGCTTGTTCTTGGGACCGGGCAACTCGAAGACGCCTTTGAAAACGGGATGATCCAGGGATAATTCCACAAACTCGCGCTCGGGAAAAACGCGCTTGATCTGCCGCTCGAAATTCCCCCATTGCGACGCGCCCCAGAAATCATCCGCCATCATGAAGCCGCCGTTGAGCAAGTAATTCTTCAGGATGGGGATCTCGTCGTCCTCCAGCGCCATCAAGCCGGGCTCGACCATGTAAATCCACGGGTAATTGTAAAGCTCCGGGTCCGTGAGGTCGATGACCCGCCCGTTGGGATCAACCTTGATCGAGGTCATTTGCTGGAGCCGGAAGGAGAGATTGAGATCGCTATCGGGGAAATCACTGTACCAAAACCCCCCTTGCCACGTGGCTGATCCGCGCGGCAGCCGGGTGTAACGGACGCGCGCGAACGTGAACACGTCCTTGTCAAAGGCCGGCGCGTTGGTCCATTCGGGAATCGGCGTGCTGCGGAAAGGAACTTCGCGCGCCGTCTTGACCGTCTCGGCGTTCTCGATCCAACCTTCGCCGTACATGGAATTGCGCCAGCGCTGGGCCATCGACCAATGAGCGGCGAGCAACAAGACCGCTGTAATCCCGGCCCATTGGAATCTTTGTCTCATAACGTGTCTGTGAGGCTATGCTGGCGGGTGTTCAAAGCCCAAGAAAGCAAATTCTTGCCAGTCGCGCTGAACGGGCACAAGTCAACCTCTGGGCAACCGAGGGACAGTCGTCGCCTTTCCCCGTCCCCGCGAACTGGTAGGGACGGATTCCACTCCGTCCCTGACATTATCGGGCTTCTGGAAGAGGACATCAGGGACGCGGTGGAACGCGGTGGAACGCACTCGTGTCCAGTTAACAACTGTTCGAAATGCATGAAACCCCCGGTTCTGAAGGTCATTCGTCATGTTCAATCTGTTGTCGATATGGAGTTCAGAGTCGCGTTTTTAGCAAATC
>VHCZ01000210.1 GCA_016871535.1 Verrucomicrobiota bacterium | reverse complement strand
TGCCCAAAAACGGCTCTGGCACTACACTCGCAAGGAAGGAACGCACAATCGTTACTTCGCCACCCCTGCCGAGTTGTGTGCCAGTCTGTTCACCACTTTGAAGGATATCCAGCGGCACCCGGAAAAAATCCAAGGCCTATTGGAGCCATTTCTTTAATTATCGCTATGTAGCTTTATTGATGCGCTTCTGTGTACCTGCATTCTCCGGATCGTCTATTGTGGTATCGTCATCGAGCGGGAACGTCGTTTACCTCGCCGAGCAATCCAGATACCCGTTGGGCACTCTGCACTGGGAATTTCATCTATCGGACGAGCGATGGAGTCATTCGCTGCAGTGTCACCGCTATTCAAGTGGGCTGTTAAAATCGGTTGGTCTGCTGGTGACGTAGGTGAACTGAGGCACAGCGAGCTTTGCCCCGATAGCAAGCGCCGCCTCACGCGCCTTACTCAATCCGGGATTGCCGTCCTTCCATGCGTCGTTGTCAGCGGCGACGACGATTTCCCGCGACGGGAATTTTTGCCGCAACGCTCTTGCCACTGCCATAAGGTTTCCGCAGTGCATCGCGCAGACGGTCGCACGGTCGGTCGCTTCGTGGATACTCGCGCCGGTCGCGTAACCTTCACAGAGCACAAGCGGGCCGTCTGGTTTGTCGGCCAGCCCAAAAAAACATCCAGCAATGCGTCCGCCGCTCAAAAACTTTTTCAGGCCGTCGGCGGCGATGAATTGGACAGAGTGAAGCTCGCCGTTGATGTCGCGGAGCGGCAAGACTAACGCGCCGCGATATTCGCGCATGCCGCCGAATGCCTTCACGCCTTTAGCCGAAAGGTAAGCGTGCGCCCTCACCGGATTAGCTCGTTTGAAAAGCCAGCCGGCGGTCTTGCGCGCTTTATCCCGCCGTTCCTTTTCGACGCGAAGGCGATCGCGTTCAGCGTCCTGCCAGTCGCGACGAACTTCGTCCCGCTCGGCTTGGGACAGGCTGCCGTTGCGCTCGCACCACACTTCTTTGAAACCGCGTTTCCAGCAACCGAACGCGCCGGCAGCGGGCGGGCCAGCGTGAAGCACATACCACGAGTCGGGGGACTTGTCCCCTTCGACTTTGACACGGTGCAAACGTCCGTCGGCGACAAGCGGGCCGGTGTAGTCCAAGCCGGCGCGGTACATCATTGTCCGTAGCGAATCGAGCGGGCTCATCGTCGCCTCCTCTCGCGGCGGGCCTCTCATGCGGCCTCCTTCTGACTCAGCAAATTGACCAAGTCGCTTTCGAGCACGCCAGCAGCGCGTGTGCGGCCAGGCAAAACGCGCTTCTTCAGCACGCCTTGCTTGCACAACTTATCGAATGATCGGACTGACATTCCGAGCCGCGAAGCGCCTTCTTTTCGTCGGATGATGCGGGCGACGCGCTCGACCGGGGGTTCGTGGACAGGCGATGGGGGACTACGCAGTAGCGTGAGTAGGTGGTTACGCTCGCGTGGGCTGACGGTCGGGTCGCTACGGAGGACTGCTCTTACTGCGTCAAGTGTAGTCGATGGTATCGAGCACTGTGGACCGAGTCTGTTCGTCAATCATAGGCTGCGATGATTCCTGGTCGTCGTGGAGTCCTTCTTCCTTGGTCAGTTTGCGGGATTCCGGCAAGGTCTTGGCGACTTCCAGCCCAAGCTGCACGGCCAAATAAGTCTCGCCTCGATGCTCGATAAGGAAGTGAATGTATCGCATCCCAAGACGATCCCTTAGCATGACAGGCTTACTGTTGTTGAATCGAAGCTCCCAGTACTCACCAGCCAGTCGGAAAACATTTTCCGGCACGGGCGGAGAAGGAATGTTTTCCACTGGTTCAGCGGACAACTTCGTGACATCAGCATTGATTTCGGAAAAGTCCCGCAGTAGGAGCGGTGTGACATTTCCCTCAAACCACGCGGCGGCGCGAACTTCGCGTTGCAGCGTTGCGTTATCGAGTTCCTGGAGCAGTTGCGCCAGGCCCCATCGCCGAGCATATCGTTGGTCAAAGAATTCGGAATTGATTTGCCGGACAATCTCCATTTCCGGCGGCGATCGTTGTAGGAAACAAAGACTTGGTGATTCCAAGACCACTGCTTGGAAGTCCCTCCGAGAGATTCGCGGAAGTTGTTGCCCGGATCGGATCTCGTCCAGCTTGTTCCAGGCGTCGAACTGAATCTTTTCCAGCGATTCGAACAACGATTCGGTGCTCAACATCCATTTCCCAGCGCCGTAGGCCAGTCTTTGCACCTCGATCAAGTTGTTGTTCCTGTCCGGTGCGTCGAGGTTCCACGGAATTTCGATCACGTCGAATGTGTAGCGTGTGCCGTCCTTTAGAATCAGATGTCCACCAGGTCTGGCTGCCAACCCATCACGAAGGTATTCCGCGTCTTTGCCGAAGATAATCGTGTGCATAAAGCGCCTTCAGAGCTTGCCTGCCGCAGCGCCGCTGAAGGCTCCGCGCCGACAAGGTTTCGTCGGCTGATCGGGCTGGCGCGTATCCAAGTTTCGGGCGGCGGTCAGGATCGTCATTCGGTCACGCCACTTCCGCGAGTCGAGCAACCGGTTGGATCGTCTTCGCGATGGCCTGTGCGCTGGCGAGCCGCGCCGTGTCGAGTTCGTAGCGCGATTGCAGATTGAGCCAGAATTGCGCCGTGGTGTTGAAATACCGGGCCAGGCGCAACGCGGTGTCCGCCGAGATGCCGCGCCGCCCTAAAGCAATTTCATTGATCCGGCGCAAGGGAACGTGGATGTCCTTGGCGAGCCGGTACTGTGAGATGTCCATCGGCTTCAGAAAATCTTCCAACAGGATTTCTCCTGGATGCACCGGGTTCAAAGCGGGGTCTTTCATGCGAGGCGTTTCGTTGGCGCTCTCACGCTGCCGCTTCCAACACTACTTCGGGATGGCGAGCCGCCACACGCAACAGCACTCGCGCGGCCCCGCTGGGTGTGCGCGTGCCTTGCTCCCAATGGTGCAGCGTGCGGACGCTGATTCCGAGCAGCCTGGCGAACTTAGGCTGCGAGAGGCCAAGCTTTTCGCGAGTGGCAGCGATGCTTTTCTCCCAAGCGGATTCTTGCGCGCGGCGGTACGCTTGGGGATCAAGCGCACGGCGTGTGAAGCCGCCTTTGCCATCGGGCCGCACGTCCCACACGCGGGCCGGAGCGACTTTCCCGCTCTGGATGGCGGCGATCTCACGGTGAATCTGTTGAATCAGTCTCTTTGTCATAGGCCAATCTCACGGATAACAGTTCTCAATTCAGCCAGACTGAGGTCTTCGCGCTCGTTTTTCGCGTAGAGGCGAGCCAGGATGATCTGGCCCTGGGTCGTACGCCAAAAGTAGATCACCCGCGCTCCGCCGCGCTTGCCATGTCCCTTAGCCGCCCAGCGGACTTTGCGGAGTCCTTTGCCACCCGGAATGAGTTTTCCGGCCTCCGGGCGCGAGGCGAGTTGAATCTGCAAATCCAAATACGATTCGTCATCGAGCAAATCGAACAGCCGTCGCGTGAAAGCTGGCAGTTCGACAAAGACCACGGAGGGGAAACATACGCCATTGGAGTAGGGTGTCAACGGAGCGATTTTAGCGCCGCCGAGTCAGGCCCTGACCGAAGCGCCTCTTGCGGCTTGATCGGAGAGCAAGGCCAGCAACGTGGCTTTCTTCTCTTTCCAGTTCGTACCGGTTATGCTCTTCGCGAGGCGTTGGATTTCGTGGAAGATGTTGTCTTCTCCATTGCGTTGCTGTTTTGGTTCACCAATCACGGAGGGCAGCGCAGCCACGGCCCGGCCAGCGGCCAATTCGCCGACGTGCGTGTAATGCCGGGTCATGGCCGGATTGCTGTGGCCGACGATGGATTCCACCACGGCCAGCGGCGCGTTGCTCTCACGGCACAGGGAAACAAAGGTGTGACGCAACGAGTGGAATCCAACTTCGACAACAGCGCGCTTGCCGTCCTTGCCCGTACCGGGCTTGTGCGGTTTGATACCGCACGCCTGGAAATGGCGTTGAACCAAGTCCGTCACTAAGTCAGTCCGGCGACTGTAAAGCTCGGCGGTTTCCGGCAAGACGTAATCGGCTCGTCGCTCGGCGGGAGCCTCAGCGAGCATGCCGCGCAGGATCGGATCAATGGGAACGATGACCGGCTTGGCATTCCGGCGAGCGGTCTTGTTCGGGATGCGGCGAATGAAGCCGCGAGTCAGATCGACTTCCGCCCACCGGAGAGTTGCGCAATCTCCCAGGCGCAACCCGGTATAGACACCTAGGGCGAACAGCACGCGCAATTCGCCGGTCGCGGATTGGCAGATTCTGTGAAGCTCGTCCATCGTCAATTCCCGCCGGCTCTGGGTCGCGATCCGCTTTCGTTGGATGTCTTCCCAAGGGTTGTTGACCAACCTGGCCTTGTCGCGCAGAACGCGAAAGACGAGGGTGAGAAGGTTCAGGTGCTTGTTGAAGGTGTTCGGACTGAGCCGGTCGTGATTCAAGTGCGCGGCGTATTTTTCGGCGATCGCTTTGGACACCTCGCGAAGCGCCGTGGTTTCCGAGTGTTTTTCCTTCATCCACCGGGCGAATTGGGAGAACTGGAATTCATACTGCCGCAGCGTTGATTCACCGGTATCGGGGCGATTGGCAGCGGCCAGGTATTCCAGCCACGACTTCGCAATCGGCAGCGGGGGATTCAGTTCGTCTTCGAGCCTGGCGAGTTCGGCCTTGCGACCTTCGAGCTTCGACGCTACGGATTCAAGCGCGGCCGCTTCGTCGGCGACGGCGAACGGCGCCATGAGTTTCGCTTGGGCTTCTTCCGCATCACGCTTGGTTGTGATCGGATTTCCATGCTCGTCCCGCAGAGCCTTAGAGAATACCTTTCCTTCGACAGACCAGCGGACGTAGAAGGTGTCCCCGCGTTTGAACAGGTGGCCGGTTCGGTGTTTTGCCATATTCGCGTCCTTTCTCTTGCGTGCTGTTGTGGACGCGATTTAGCCAAAACCGATGCATATAAGTCAACCATAAAGTAACCACGAACATGTAAGTACTTGATGAAGTAATATTACAGCAGACTGTAATCTGCTGGCTTACGCCTACGCTGGTTCGAATCCAGCTCCTACCACCAGGCCAAGCACCTGCAAGATGGAAGACGCGGGCGCGGGCTGATCGTCTCGATGTGGCTGCCGGCTGAATCCGTCCGGTCAGCCGGCAAAGCTCCCTCAAAGCACCGCCTTCCAGCACTCCACCATCGAGCGTAATTCCTGGGTCTCTTCCGGTCGCACATTCGGCAACGGCGGGCGCACTGGACCGCCCGCAAGGCCCATCACGTCCATCATGGCCTTCATCACCGAGACTTCGTAGCCCTTGCGGCGGGCGCGCAGGGCGTAGAGCGGAACGACGTAGTCGGACATCAATTTCGCCAAACCGGACGCGTCATTCGCGGACGCGCGTTCGTGAAGCATGAACGAGAGCCGGGGCGCAACGTTTGCGATGCTCGACGTGTAGGTGCGAATGCCGATGGAGTAGTAGCCCGGAAC
The DNA here is from genome assembly GCA_016871535.1 of Verrucomicrobiota bacterium. Lineage (NCBI taxonomy): Bacteria > Pseudomonadati > Verrucomicrobiota > Verrucomicrobiota bacterium. Next base: position 5,425 of record VHCZ01000210.1, on the reverse strand, counting down.
TAGATCGTCCCCCGCGCCGCCGATCCAATACAATTTGTCCCCGAGGCGTTGTTTGATCATCTGGTAGCGCCGGATGTCCCCCTGGCCGTCCTTCCAGGCGATCAGGGTGGGAATCTGCGCGAGACGTTCGACGGCGGCCGGAGAAAAGTTCGCCCAGTCCCGGCTGTAAATGAGCAGGCCCAGCCGCGTGGCGGCGCCAATCGCGCGGTAATACTCGAACAAGCCCTCGTCCTCCGCGTTCGGATAGTAAGGCGGAAAAGCCAGAATGCCGCTCGCCCCCGCGGCGGCGGCTTGCTTCGCCAACTCGACCGCGAGTTGCTGGCCGAACCCGACGCCTGCGATGACCGGCGTTTTGCCACCCGTTTCCTCCACGGTCGCCTTGACCACGGCCAAATGCTCGGCCGGGGTCAACGAATACAATTCACCCGTGCCTCCCGCTGCCACCACGGCGCACATGGGATGCTTGAGCAAATGCCGAAGATTCTTGCGGAGTCCCTCGATATCGAGCGCCAGGTCTGTTTTGAAAGGCGTCACGGGAAAAGCGATGACGCCGCAGAATTTTGAACGCAGTTGGTTTGGATCCATAATTCGCGCACCGTGTCTTGATGCGGTGCGGAAAAGGAATTACCATAGGGCTGGCCCGGTCATCAACCATTTCGCCGCCCTCTGAGACGGGCCGTGTTGACAAGCGAGGCAGTCAATCATATCTACGCGGACAAATGAAGATCGATCCCCTCCGTCCCCCAGCAAGCGTGCTGCAGATTCTTGCGGCAAGTCTGTGGTTCTCGATAAACCTTGCCGCCTCCGAGCCGCAGAGCCAGCCCTTGGACCGGCGCGTTCCCGTCCGCGGCCTTCACCTATCCGCGCCGTCCAAACGTGATCTGCCCGCCGCCCTGGAATTCATCCGGACTGCGCTGCCCAAAGAGCGAGTCAACACGCTCATCCTGGAGTTCAACTACGGCTTTGACTTTCAGTCGCGACCAGAGTTCGCGGATCCCTCCGCGCTCGGACGGGAGGAGGTACAACAGCTCGCAAAGGCCTGCCGGGAGAACGGGATTGAGTTGATCCCCGGCCTCAACTGCCTGGGCCATCAATCCTGGGCGAAACGCAACGGGCGGCTGTTGGAGAAACATCCCGAATTCGACGAAACCCCGGGCAAGTTCCCGGACAACCAGGGAATCTATTGCCGCAGTTACTGCCCGCTCCACCCCGAAGTTCACAAGGTGCTGTTCGACTTGATCGACGAGCTGGCCAAAGCGTGTGACGCCAAATCGTTCCACGCCGGCATGGACGAGGTATTCATCCTGGCCGATCCGGATTGCCCGCGCTGCAACGGCAAGGATGCGGCGGAGCTGTTTGCCGGCGAAGTCAAAACGCTCCACGCGCACCTCAAAGAAATCGGGTGCCGCATGTGGATGTGGGGAGACCGGTTCATCGATGGCCTGTCCACGAAGCTCGGAAAATGGGAAGCGAGCGAGAATAACACGGCTCCCGCCATCGATCGCGTTCCAAAGGACATCGTGATTTGTGACTGGCACTACGAGAAAGCGCCGGAGACGCCGCAGTTTTTCGCCGGCAAAGGCTTCGATGTCGTGGCGTGTCCGTGGCGGAAACCCAACGTGGCGCTGGGGGAACTGACGCACATCCGAGCGATCCGCGCCGGCGGCGATCCGGCCTCTGCGCGCCGCGCCCTTGGCATCGTGCAAACCACCTGGTGCGGTTTCGCGCCGTTCATGCGCGCCTACAACTCGCTCGCCTCCGGCGCCACGGTCGAGAAGAACTCGGCGTCTGAAGCCGCGCAGTGTTTCATCACACTTTTCAAAACGGTTCGAGGGGAAGAAGAAGGCGCTCGGCCTGACCCGTGATTCTCCTGATCAATTTCAAATTTCAAATTTGAGATTGGAGACCTGGGCCGTTTGGATCCGCAGACTCCCCCGCAGACACACACGCCACCTGACAATGCCAAGTCCAACTCCTCAGCGCACGCCGTGATTCTCTGCCTTGGAACAACGCCCGCGGTGCAGCGCGTCATGAGATTCCGCAAGCTGACTCTGGACGCCGTGAATCGCGCCGTTCAAACCCTGGACGGCGCCGCAGGCAAATCGATCAACGTGGCCAAAGTGTTACACGCGCTCGGCGAACATCCGGTCGCGGCCGGCTTTCTTGGCGGCGACCGCGGGGCGTATCTGCGCGCGTTGTTGGAGACGCGAGGCATTGAATCGGATTTTGTCCAGGTCGCCACGCCAACTCGCCAGTGCGTGACCCTCCTCGATGAATCGACGGGCACGGTCACGGAACTAGTGGAAGAAAGTGGTCCAGTCGTCCCGGACGATTTCGAAAAGCTGATGGCCATCGTTTGCCGCCGCGTTCCACAGTGTCAGGCGATGGTGATGTCGGGAACGATCGCCGCGGGCGGTCAGGTTGACCTGTACTTGCAATGCACTCGCCTGGCGAATGAAGCCCGCGCGCTGTCCGTGGTGGATGCTCAAGGCGCGCCGCTCCTCGAAGCCTTGAAGGCGCGCCCCGGAGTGGTGAAACCGAACCGCGCCGAACTCGCCGCGACCGTGGGCCGCGACCTGGAAAACGAAGCGTCCGTGATCCAGGCGATGCAGACGCTCGCCAAGCGCGGCGCGCAACGCGTGATTGTGACCGCGGGCAAAGAACCTGTGCTGGCGTTCGACGGCCGCGCTGTCTGGCGAATCGTGGCGGCCCGCATCAAGCCGGTCAACCCGATCGGTTCCGGAGACGCATTCACGGCCGGGCTGGTCTGGCGGCTCTTGCGCGGCGACGATCTCGGCGAAGCCTGCCGCTGGGCCAGCGCGGCAGGAGCGGCTAATGCGCTGACACTGCTCGCCGGAGAAGTGAATGGGCAAGACGTAGAACGCTTGGTGCGCGAAGTGATTGTGGAGCCGGTTTAGTCTAGTCTAAGGCTAGAGCCCATGGCCAATCGCCAATCGCCAATCGCCGATGGCGCATCGCCCCGGACAAGACTCGTTGACATGGAACGCGCTGATTTCAAATACTTCGCTTTCGCAACGTGAAAACAACAAAACGCAAAGTCCTGGTCATTTTGTCCAACCGCCTGAACCGGCTGCAAAAGGTCCGCTTCGTCGAACTGGACTGCGACGACAAAGGCAACATTTTCAAAGAGACCCCTCTTCGGGCGCAGCCTCGCAAACCGATCTACGCCGAGGTTTGGGAAAACGACGACGGCAAAACCTCCATCTCCTCCTGCACCCGCTTCAAACGGAAATACGGGCACCCGCTCCAGAAACCCAAGGCCTGAAGAACTGGCAGCGTCCTTCAGGAATTTGATCGGAGCGCGGCATTTACTATGCAGACCGTGGGATTGACGACAGATCGACCGGAGAACCGTAGCGCAGATTTTCAATCTGCTGGATCGCCGATTTCCAATCGGCAGGGCGCCGGCAAGTCCCAGCGGGCTCGGACTGGGAGAGGCCCCGCAGAATACAATTCTGCGATACGGCAGAGTGCAACTCTGCGCTACGAGCTTTGTCGTCCATCCCGCGGACCAAGCAGTATGCCGCTTCAAGCCCTCGCCCTGACCAAGATGCTTTCCTGCGAACGGGCGATGAAGCGGCCTGAAAGCCGCGCTCCGACGGAAAGTGGCGCTGTAGTGTTGAGAGCCGGGAAAGTTTACTCCGGCTCAGCGGCGCGCTACATTCGCGGCAATGAGTCTTCGGCAGCTTCCCCGTTTCTCGCGGCCTCTGCTCCTGGCAATGGCCGCCGGTCTCCAGTTCGCCACCACTGCCGGGCAAAACCTGGATGGGCCCGAGGCGGACGACATTTTCCGCAGCACGAATCTCCTGCGCCTTTCCATCGAGATTCCGGAAGAAGGCTTGCGAACGTTGCGAGACTCCTCCCGGCGATCCGACGCGGAGAAGAAGCCCAAAGCCCGCGCCCGCGTCGTGGAAGGGGGCCGGGTTTACACGAATGTGTCCGTGCAATTGAAAGGCACGGGCACGTTCCGGCCCATCGACCAGTTGCCTTCGCTCACGCTGAACTTCGACAAGTTTGCGCTCAAACAGACATTCCACGGCCTGACCAAGATTTCTCTCAACAACTCGGTCCAGGATCCCACTTGCCTGCACGAAAAAATTTCCCGCGAACTATTCGCCGCCGCGGGCGTCCCGGTGCCGCGCGCGGATCACGCCGTCGTGACGCTGAACGGACGCAAACTCGGGATCTACGTTCTGGTGGAGGGCTATAACAAGCAGTTCCTCCGGCGTTATTTCAAGCGCACCGACGGCAATCTTTACGATGGCGGGTATCACCGGGACATTGACGCGCCCCTCGAATTCAGTTCCGGTGCCAAGCCTTCCGACCGCTCCGGCCTCAATCGCCTGCTCGCCGCGACACGGGAATCGGATCCTGAAAAGCGCATGCGCGCGTTGGAACGCGCGCTCGACCTGGACCGGTTTCTCTCCATGCTGGCCGTGGAGACCTTGCTGAGCCACTGGGACTGCTATTCCATGAACCGAAGCAACTATCGCGTCTATCATGATCCAGACTCCGACAAGATCGTGTTCATGCCACACGGGATGGACCGTGTCCTGGGCGGGTTCCACTCGAACCTCGACTTGCCGGTCGTTCCGCCGATGAGAGCGCCGGTCGCGCGCGCCGTGATTTCGACGCCGGAAGGGCGGCGCCGCCACGTCGAGCGCGTCGGCACGCTGTTCACGAATCTTTTCCGGCCGGATCGCCTGGGCCGGCGCGTGCGAGAGATGGATGCCAAGATCGCCCCGGAAATGGCTCACCTGGAAAAGCGCTGGCCAACTCAGGTGCGAAGCCCGCTCTGGGATGTTCTGACTTCCGGTAACCATGCCCGCGACGTCGAGGACCTTTGTGCCAGGATCTCAACCCGTGCGGCGCATCTGAAAGACCAATTCTCGCAACCGCGCGAATTATTCGTGCCAGCCCCGCGAATCGAATTCGCTCCCGGTGGGCTCGCGCAAATCGCGGGCTGGAAGCTCAAACCTATGGACGGCCAAGTCCAGGCGGTGTGCGCGGCCACGAAGATTGAGGGAAAAGAAATGCTGCGCGTGGAGATGCTGTCCGGCGCGAAGACCGCATTGCTCCGCCGTCGAGCCAGTCTGCCGCCAGGCCGCTACCGGCTCTTGGGGCGAATGAAATCGGTCGGGGCGGGCCTGCTCGGAATGCGCGGCGGGCCGAGCGTCATGGTTCATTATTCCGGGACATGACTGTCCGGTTAATTTTGGGCCGACACTGGTTTCTATGCGATAGAATGGGCCTGGAACTGTACTCATGACATTTTTCGATTTCGTTTCTGGATGGCTTTTCCCCAGGGTGTCTTCCCGCCTGCGGGCGGGACTGAACCTCTATGAACGAAGGCCGAACGGTGTTTGCCCAACTGATGGACGAACTGCCCAAATACGAATTCGAC
>VHCZ01000209.1 GCA_016871535.1 Verrucomicrobiota bacterium | reverse complement strand
GGGGTGAACAGTCCGGTCCCGGCGCCGATGTCGGCAACCACCGCCCCGCGTTTGATCTTTGCCGCCGCCAGGATTTTCTGGCGATGATCGAAGATCTCCCGGCCCTCGCGTTCGAGACGCTCGAGCCATTGGGTGACGACGAGGCTGGGTTTGAGGTATTCGGCATTGACCCCTGGCCGAACACTTTGTTCCTGGAGGCCCACGGATTCGTGGACGACCGGGGCTGTTCGGCAACCCGCGAACAAGACGCTGGCGACCAGCGCGCCGAAGGACCAGCGGGACAGGCGCGATTTCAGGCGAGGGAAATCAGAGCCGGAGCGAGGGATAGAATTCATACGGACGCAGGATAGGTCAGGCGCCTGCGACACGGAAGCCTTTCATTCGCTTCATTCGCGCAACCTCGGGCGGGCTTACGCGCCGTAGCCCTCTCGCGTTTGCGTGAAAACTTGTCGGAAGCTGTGGATGCTGCTATGAACAAGCTCAACACGGTGGAGAGCACTCAGCGTTTTGCATGACTATGACCTCCTATCCCCTCCAACTCGAAATCTCCGGCCCCATCGCCCTCTGGGCGCGCCCGGACACAATGCCCAATCCCGTCTCCTACGTCGCGCCGACGTTCAGCGCCGTGAAAGGCATCTTTGAGGCGATCCTCCGCTGGAAATCCGTGAACGTGCGCCCGACGCGCTGCGAGATTTGCGCGCCCGTCCAATTCCACCGCTACGCCTTCAACTACGGCGGCCCGCTGCGCAAGGGCGGCCAGATCAAGGACCGCACGTCGCTCCAAATCTTCGCCCAGGCGCTCATCAACGTTTGCTACCGGCTCCACGCCGAGGTGGATTGGAATCGAGGGCCAAACGGCGAGCCGGCGGAATCGCCCGATGGCCAGTGCGCGCCGCACGCCTACCTGGACGCCTTCCAACGCCGCCTGGAGCGGGGCCGCTGGTTCTACACGCCCTGCCTGGGCTGGAAGGAATTCGTGCCGGACTACGTCGGCCCGTTCCGCGAGGGCACTGCGCCGTGCGCGACGGAGAATCACGTCATCCCCGCTTTCTTGGAAATGGTGTTCGACCAACGACAGAACGGGCGGCGCGGAAATGAAACTTACCTGCGCGGCGTGCGGGTGAACAACGGCATCCTCGAATACAAACACGGAGAACAGGACCATGCTTAACGAACTCCATCAAGTCGTCACCGCTTTGCAGGGCCGAGGCGTCGCGATTGAGGAACAGCATCCTTCGTTGACGCCAATGGGAAAGAACGACCCGTTGCTCATCGTTGAACTGGACACAACCGGTTCGCCGGCGGACCTCGTCATCGAACAACCGGAAATTGCCGGGAAGCTGCTCCGCGTTTGTCATGGTTCGCAAGGCTCTTCGTTCCCTGGTTTCAATATCCCGACTCCGCTCCGCGTATTTGCGAGAACCAAGCCCGACAAGTTGAAAGACCGCTTCAAAGAATTGCGTCGGCAACGGCGCGATGCCGCGTGGGTGTCGCGGTTCGTCCACAAGCTGGTCTCGCGCTCGAAGTCGGCGACGTTCACCAGCGCCCAGTCGAAACAGTTTGAGCGTTCAACCCGTGAATTGGTCGGATGGCTGCGGGCCGACTTCGCGACAGGCGGACAGGAACTTGCCAACTTCGTCCGCTTGCTCCAATCAGTCTCCGATGCCCGCCCTGAACTGGCGTCGTTCGCAGCCGAGACTGCCAAGCTTTTGGCAACGAGCGGCACGGGAGCAAGCACCGAGCAACGCTGGCTCATGGCTGAGTGGTTGTTTACCAACCGCAAGCTTCCCGTCTATTTGCAATGCCAAGTGGACGACCGCAACCAGCCGCGAGTGGCCGACAGCAGGATGGGGAGGCTGCTCAACCAGCAACTTCTCGACATTGGCGCGCAGCCGTTCGACTCGAATTCTCGCAGCGGCGCCTGCCCAGCCACGGCCCGTGACGCCTACACCGGTCAGCCTTGCGAAATCACAGACACATTCCCCGATCCCAAAGTGACCTTGTTGGGCAACGTCCGCCTTTTCGCCAACAACACGAGCGAAGCGGCGTGTTTCTTCCGTTACGGGTTGGGCGGGTCGGAGACGTTCAAGGTTTCAAAAGAAACGGCGCAGCAGATGGCCGGAGCGCTACTGCAACTTGCTTCAGACGACCGCCTCAACAAAACGTGCCGCCCGATTCCGAGCAACCGCGGGGGCAAGCAGGACCTGCTCGTCGCCTATCTGGAAGACGAACCCGACGCTCCCGACCCTTACGTCGAGTTGTTTGGCAACGAGGCACCCACCTTTGATGCGCCCGACTTTGCTGCTGCCGCCCGCCCGGTCCTGGCTGCGTTGGAGGGGAAAGTCGCTGCCAACCCAAACCAACTTGTCCGCCTTCTCGCCATCGCCGCCCTGGACAAAGCGAACAAGCAGGTCAGCCTCAACCGCAGTTTCACCGTCGGCGAAGTCATGGCAGCGGCCAAAGCGTGGCAGGCGGGCGCAGCGAATTGTCCACCCGTGACGCTGCCGTTCTTCGATAGGGAAGCCAAGAAGCCGCTGCCGAAATCCCGCACCGCTCCCAGTCCTTTGGACGCCGCTTCGGTGCTGAACAAAGTTTGGGCCTCCAACAGCGAAGGCGGCTTCAACTGGGACTTCCATCGCATCTTCTCTGTCTCGGACGCCTACGACGTCTTCCTGTCGCCGGCTTCGCTCCGAGAATCTAAGACGCGCTTCGCCCTGCAAACGCTGCTTGCCCGGATGTCGAACGTCTTCGCGTCCGCAGCGGTTGTGAAGGCAACGTGGGATTTCAAGACCCTGAACGAACCTGCCCGCTGGTGCGTCCTCAAGGCTGTCGCCCTCGCGGGAATCTTCCTGAACCAACTTGGACAACGACACGAACTCTTTATGAAAGAACCCACCTATCAGCTCGGTCGGTTGTTGGCCTACGCCGACTCCCTGCACCAGCAATACTGCAAGCATGTGCGGGGCGACGAAACGCCCACGCAACTCATCGGCAACGCGCTGTTCGCGACCGCGTTGGAACAACCTGTCTTTGCACTGGCCCGGCTGGCTGAACGGCTCGTGCCATATCAGGCTTGGGCGAAGACGTTCAAGAACACCAATCCGGAAGTGAAATCCGGCTACGAGAAGACGTTGCTCCGGCTCATCGGTGCCTGCGCCGCCCATTTCATAGAGGACCACGAGGGCACGTTCGTCATCCGAGTTGACGAGCTTCCTGGCCGCATGAGCGACACCGACAAGGCCAAACTGCTTCTCGGTTATCTCGCCGACCACCCAAAACCTGAAACCCAAAAAGACTGAGCTTTATGAACGCAAAAGAACAACAAACCATGAGCGAAACCCAAGTCCCCCGAATCACCGGCCTCCTCGTCATCGAGGTCCGCAAATCCAACCCCAACGGAGACCCAGAGCGCGAAAGCTCTCCGCGCCAGCGGCCCGACGGCAAAGGCGAGATCTCGCCAGTATCCATCAAGCGCAAGCTCCGCGACTTGGTGGAAAAGGCCGACGGCCAAGACAGTCTGGTCTGGGCGAAGTTGAAGGCAAAACCAGAACTCCAACTCGGGGCTGACGTGGATGGCCGCTTTCAAATTCTCGAAAGCCGGGGCCGCAAACGCGACGAGATCAAAAAGCTCCTCGAAGACGACTTCAAGAAGTTCCAGGCGACGTACTGGGATGCGCGCCTGTTCGGCAACACCTTCCTTGAAGAAGGCGGCAAGAACACGATCCGGGCTGGTGTAGCCCACTTTGGCGTCGGTGTCTCAGTTGCGCCAATCGAAATCGAGTTTCAGACGTGGACAAACAAGTCTGGCGTCGAGGAGGGCAAAGACCGCGGCATGGCCCCGATGTCCTTCCGCGTGGTGAAGCACGGCCTCTACACTGTGCCTTTCTTTGTGAACCCAACGCAGGCCCGCAAGACCGGCTGCACGCTGGCCGACGTTCAGGTCATGCTCCACCTTCTTAAGCACGCATATCCGCACACCCGCTCAGTCATCCGCACCGAAGTGGAAATCATCCATGCCCACGTCATGCAGCACAACGACCCGCTTGGTTCGTTTTCCGACTTTGCGTTCCTCGACGCGCTGGCGCCGAAACGTGTGCCTGACAAAACAAAACCGAGCGAAGCCTTGAAGCCAGATTACGAAATCCCGACCTGGGATGAGATCAAGGGCAAGCCGGTTCGCGAGGGGAAACCTGCCAAATGGAGCGAAGTCGGCACGTACACCGATTACGCTTTGTGAGCGAGCCGCTGGCCCATAGCGCCCACGACGGCGCTCCGGAACAAACCTACTGGGCGCACGTCGGCGAAGTTATCCGGCTGGGCATGGAGTTTGGCCAGGAAACGGCGCGCTTCTCGTCAAAGTGGCGGGAGCCGTTCCTCTCCGCTTTAGAAATGGCGCTCAATTACCACGATCTCGGCAAGCTCGACGAAATCTTCCAAGACGACCTGCGCCGAAACCGCCGCCAGACGCGACTCAACCACGTGGATGCAGGTGTTGCGCACTTGCTGAAAGGCAAGCACGCCGAGGCCGTCATCGCGTCCTACGCCCATCACATCGGCCTGCCTTCGTTGCCAGAGGAGCGAGCCAAGAACGCGAACGGGATCGTTGGCATGTTTCGCGACTTGGAAAAGGATGCCGGGACCACGGGCCTAAAGACCCATCAGCGCAGCGACGCGAAGCTGGCAGAGTACCTGGCTGAACACGCCCGCATCTTCGCGCCCGTGATTCTCCCGCCAGTGGCGGGCTTCAGCAGTCTGGTTCGCCGGCTTTTGCTCTCCTGCCTCGTTGACGCCGACCATGCGGACACCGCACGGCATTACGGCAACGAACGCCCCATCGAACCGCCACCGCTGTCAGCAGCGGATCGTTCGGCGGCGCTGGATCGTTACGTGGCCGGCCTCGCAGCCAAGGCCAATCCGCAAACAGAGCGCGAGCGCGACCGGCACGAGTTGCGGCAACAGGTCTATCGCGCCTGTCGCGAGCGGCCCATCAACCCGGACGAGAACATCCTGTCTTGCGACAGCCCTGTCGGCACCGGGAAGACGACGGCAGTGATGGCGCACCTGCTTCGCGTGGCGGCAGAGCGTCGGTTGCGCCGCGTCTTCGTCGTCCTCCCGTTCACGAACATTATTGACCAATCGGTTGACGTGTATCGGCGAGCGTTGCGATTGGCCGATGAAACGGAAGCTCGGATGGAAGCTGTCGTGGCCGCGCATCACCATCGCGTGGACTACGAGAGCTACGAGCTTCGTCATTTGGCTGCCCGCTGGGATTCGCCGATTGTCGTCACGACCGCCGTTCAGTTCTTCGAGGCGTTGGCGGCGAAGGCCACGGCCCCGTTGCGTAAGCTGCACCAGGTCGCCGGCTCCGCCATCTTCGTGGACGAAGCGCACGCGGCCATGCCCGCCGCGCTTTGGCCGCAGATGTTCCGCTGGTTGCGCGAGCTTTGCGACGACTGGGGCTGCCACCTCGTCTTGGCGTCCGGCTCGTTGACGCGGTTTTGGGAATTAGAGGATTTCGTCCCAGCGATTGAGCGGCGGCCGATTCCTGAACTTGTCTCGTCAGAAGTCGCCAACCGAACAAAGGAGTTCGAGGAAAAGCGAGTCAACATTCACACTCATTCCGCCAAGTTGTCGTTGCCGAAACTGGCGGACTTCATTCTGAGCAAGCCGGGGCCGAGACTCGTAATCCTGAACACAGTCCAGTCGGCTGCCCTGTTGGCGAATCATCTTCGCGAAGACTGCAAGCTTGGCCTGAACATTGAGCACATTTCGACCGCGCTGACTCCTTTGCACCGGGCTGAGACGGTGCGCCGCGTGCGCGACCGCTTGGCTTCCCCGGAAAAAAACTGGTGTCTGGTGGCGACCAGTTGCGTGGAAGCTGGCGTGGATTTCTCCTTCCGCTCGGCCTTCCGCGAAAGCTGGGGGCTGGTGAACTTGCTCCAGATTGCCGGACGCGCCAACCGTTCGGGCGAGTATTCAGACAGCGAAGTATGGGACTTCCGCCATGATGAGTTCGGCGGGCTTTCGCTGCATCCGCAGGCCAAGGTCGCGCGTGACGTTCTGGCAGGCATCTTCAAGGACTGCGCCATGCAGCAGCGCCAGCCTTCGCCCAGCGATTGCACCGAGGCGCTCCGCTTGGAGCTTCGGAATGATCGCGGACAGAAAGCCGAGATCATCGAAAAGATCGAAGCCGCAGAGAAAGCGGCGGACTATCCCGAAGTCGCCAGGCTCTGCCGAATCATCACGGCGGACACGCGAACCGTGCTGGTGGATCAGGCGTTGGTCAAACGGATCGAGAACCGCGACCGGGCGCAGTTTCCATCCTGGCGTGAGATCATGCGGAACAGCGTCCAGATTTGGTCGAGCCGGCTCAAGAGTGGCGATTGGCCGCTGAAACCCATCGGTCCGGACGAGGAGCTTTGGGCATGGACCGGCCAGAATTACAATGGCTTTCTCGGTTACATGGCGGACATTCTTCCTTTGCTGAAGGCTGGCAAGACTGGCTTTGACGTATTGTGACTCCAACCGAAAATCCGGAACCTCAGATTTCAGAGGCGCGCGAGTCGTTGCCCCTCTCGCTCCTCAACGACTCCCTCTACTGCCCGCGCCGGGCGGGCTCACTTGCCCAACTCCGCCTGCAGGTCACGCGCGCCGTGCAATACGCGCAACAGCCTGAGCCGGTCTGGCAGTACTTCGTAAAAGATCAGGTAGTTGCGAAACCCGTTCACACGCCACGAGCGTGTTGCCGGCGAACCCAGGTCCGGTCGCCGACGCCCAATGCTGGGCATCCGAGCCAGAAGGTCCACGCTGGATTTGAAAGACTCGACGAATCGAACAGCGGCGGCGGGATTGTGCGGACGGATGCGGCGCACAATGTTCAGAATGTCGCACGGGATGAACTCGCTCTCCTCAACCGGGAGTTTCATCAGGAGAAGCGAGCAGCTCGTCGTAGGCTTTGGGATCGTAGGGCCGGAAACTGCCCTGGCGCGCGGCATCCAGTTTCTCGAGGAGGCGCGGCGGTTCGGCGTCGAATTCCTCCTCGGCCATCCAGCGCAGGAAGGCCTGGCGAGCCACTTCGCTTTCGTCCCCGTAGCCTTTGGCCAATTGTTCCTTTATGAAATCCTCAATCGGCTTCGTCACGGTGATTTCCATAGGCCTAAGCTGGCACAAAGCGGCCAGACCGACAACGAGTAAATCCGCTCGCGATGGGATCGAACGAATCTGAGACTTGAAACCCGAAACTTCGAACTTGGAACCATTGCCTTTCGTCAAGCTTGAAGTGTTGCCGCTGAGCTTGCTCAACGACTTCTTCTATTGCCCGCGCCGGGCCTCGTTGAAGATGATCGATGGCTGTCGCGAGGAAAACGAGCACACGATTCTCGGCGACCTCGCCCACGCCCACGCCGACCTGCCCGGTTACGAAGTCGCCAAAGGCGTCTTGCTCTGGCGCGCGCTCCCCGTCTGGTCCGAACGGCTCGGGTTGTCCGGAAAATGCGACATTGTCGAAGTGGAATTGGGTGGCGCGCGCTACCAGCCTGCGCCGTCCGGCAACCTGGCGGACGGAACGGGTGCCACGTCGATTGACCATCCGGGCCGTGCTTTCAGTTTGGCGCTCCCGGCCATTTCGGTCGGCAAGTTGCCGACCGAAACGGGCGAGTCGCCCGTGCCACCCATTTTTCAGAGCCGTTCCGATGCAGGGTTCGGCGGGGCGCCGAACGCCACACGCGGGGCGCGTGTGCTCCCCGGAATTCAGACGCTGGTCCCCGTCGAGTACAAAAAAGGAAAACGCCGCCGGTTCGACAACGACGACGCCCAGCTTTGCGCCCAGGCGCTTTGTCTGGAGGAGATGTTCGGCGTCGCCCTTGAGCGCGGCGCGGTGTTTCACGCGGCGAGCAAACGGCGGCGCGAAGTCGAGTTCACTGCGGAGCTGCGTCAGTTGACCGAGACGGCCATTTTAAAGCTCCGCGAAATGATCGACTCGCAACTCTCAACCCCCAACCCTCAACTCCCGAAGGCCGTGTTCAAGCCGGCTTGCGAGGAATGCTCCCTCTTCGAGATTTGTCTGCCGAAGATAACCGGCGTGTCCGACCGATTGGTGCGCGCAGCGAACCGAGCATCACGGAGCCGCCAAACCCGTGGATCTGACCGAACCGCTCATCCTGTGAATGCCGACTTTCCCAAGGGCAGAACTCCGATCGTGCGCAGCGTGGCGCGAACCCACAGTGCCGGCCCAGGCGCCGGGAGTCCGCGTCCGGCCGCAACTTCATTGGAAACCGGACCTTTCTCGTGTTCTTTGACTGTTGAGTCATTTCGTGTGCGGAAATTCTCGCGAGGTTCGCGGAAATCCGGTAGCAAGGGCTTGCGGCTCTGCCGATTGGCAGGCCCGCAGTCGCCCCGCGCGCGAGCGCGGGGCGCGGATTGAAACAAAAGATTGTTGATCCGCGTCGCTTCAAGAGCGGAGTCGCCCCGCGCGCGAGCGCGGGGCGCGGATTGAAACCGTATTGTGGAGGGCAGTATGTTCTTCGGCCTCTGTCGCCCCGCGCGCGAGCGCGGGGCGCGGATTGAAACGTGGTGGAGATCGAGCCGCAAGCGCAAGCGCAAGGTCGCCCCGCGCGCGAGCGCGGGGCGCGGATTGAAACGGACTTGCTCAGCCTGGACGGGCTGTGCGAGCGGGTCGCCCCGCGCGCGAGCGCGGGGCGCGGATTGAAACGTCATTTGTGATGTAGGTGAAATCCGGCGTGAATGTCGCCCCGCGCTTGAGCGCGGGACGCGGGTTGAAACGCGGGGTTCAGGCTTGGCCAGGAGACTTTGTCGCTGCATGATCCAGGACTGCAATGCGCGCGTTATTTGTCGCTGTGCTGACTTTCCTGCCACTGCTTGCGTGGGCTGCTCCGCAAGAAGGCGCAGGTCGTTTTGAATCTGTGGGGATTCCCGTGCGCAAGGGCGGGTTGATGGGCTGTCTGGTCGGCCCGGACGGGCAGGGCGGCGAAGCGCTTTACTTCAATTTCAATCAAGCGGGCGCGCCGCTGTTTTTGGTGCAGGTGAATCCGGAGACAGGACAGGCGCGCCAGTTCGCGGCGCCCCAAGGTCCCGGCGCGTGGGCTTTTGCCGTTGGACCCGATGAGAAGATTTACCTGGGCACATGGAGCGGCGCGTTGATTCTTAGCTTTGACCCGCGCCAACCGGACAAAGGTTTGGCGGTTTTGGGCAAACCTTCGGCTTCGGAAGATTATCTCTGGCAATTCGACACCGGCAAAGACGGCAAGCTTTACGCGTGCACTTATCCGAACGCCAAGCTCGTCCGCTTCGATCCGGTCACGGGCGCGATGGAAGACCTGGGACGCATGCATCCGACCGAGATGTACGCGAGAAGCCTGGCCGTTGGCCCGAATGGCAAAGTCTACGCCGGCATCGGAACTCAGAAAGGCGACCTTGTCGTGTTCGAACCGGTCAGCGGCGAACACCGGAGCATTCTGCCGGAGGGACTCCAGGGCGCGAAAGGCTGGAGCACCGTCGGAGTGTCGCGCCGCGCCGACGGCCGTGTCTATGCCGAGTTCGGTCCGAATTTGATGCGAATCGACGACGAGAAAGTCAGCTTGGTCGAGCAAGCACCCGAACGGCCGCCGCTCAAATTGCGCGATGGGCGCGAGGTCGTCGCCTATGGGCGCGGCGCCTTCTCTTTGAAGAATCCGCGTTCGGGCGAAGTGACGGAGCGCGCGTTCGAATATCAAGGCGCCGGCGACACGATCTTTGTCGTGGGCAATGGGCCGCGCGGCTGCGTCTATGGGAGCACGGCGATGCCGTTGGAGGTTTTTCGTTTCGATCCGGCCGCGAATCGCAGCGAACATCTGGGCAGCATGCCGGGCGGGGAGGTCTATTCGATGCTGGAGCACGAGGAGAAACTTTACCTCTGTTATTACGGCGGCGCGGTGATGAACCTCTACAACCCGGCCAAATCGTTTTGGAAATTTGGTTCCGCAGCGGACGGCAATCCGGTTTCTTTCGGAGGCGTCGGCGACGGCCATTTGCGGCCGCGCGCTATGATTCGCGGTCCGAGAGGGCTGATCTACATTGGCAGCGAACCGCCCTACGGTGAACTCGGCGGCGCGATGGCGGTGTGGGATCCGCAGCAGAACAAGACGATCGAGAATTACCGGCACGTGATCACGAACCAGAGCGTGGCGTCTCTGGCTTACGAGCCGAGGAGCGGATTGATCTTCGGCGGGAGCGGAAATTTTGGGGGCGGCGGCACAAGACCATCCGAACGGGAGGCGAGGTTCTTTGCGTTCGATCCGGTGAAGAAGGAGAAAGTCTTCGAAGCGGCGCTCGTGGCCGGTGCGGCCAAATATCCGGCAACATTCGCGGCTGAAGGCAGGGTGTTCACAACCGTTGGGGACAAACTTCTCGTCTTCGATCCCGCGCAAAGAACGGTCGTGAAGACGAACACTTTGCCCGGCACGCAGGTGGAGATTTCTCTAGGACAGCACCGAAGCGGGAGAATGATCGGTCTGACCGCGAAGGCCGTTTACGAGATTGACCTGGCCAGCGCGACGGTCAAAACGCTGGCGACGTCGCCGGTGCGTATCGCCTGCGGGTTTGCGCTGACCGACGCCGCCGTGTATTTCGGATCAGGCCCGGAGTTGTGGCGGTATTGGCTGCCACCGGTTCCTGCCGGCAAGGCCGACCCAAGGCGGGAATAAAACGTGACAACTTTCCGTGACCAGAAACCCCTCACCCCGTCCGCCTCCCCCACTGTCGTGTTAGCGTTGGTAGGCACGGATTCCACTTCGTCCCTGACTAATCCTTGAGGCGTCTCTTGAAGGGAGAGACGGACAACGGAAGAACCAGGAGCCTTCGTTGGCCCATCGTCTCTTCCTGGGCAGGGGTCTGCCCTAAGGGTCTGTGCAAAAATAACTTCCGGTTTTGGCGGGAGCGCCGCCCCGCCCCGGAGGGCTGGGGCGATTTCGCTTTCTGGCTTCGTTTCTCCTCAGTCGCAGAGCCCTGGCTATGCTCCTTCGTCGTGCCTCGCCAGAAAGCGAAATCGCCTCCAGCAAAACCGGA
>VHCZ01000208.1 GCA_016871535.1 Verrucomicrobiota bacterium | reverse complement strand
CCCATGAACCTGAGATTGTGCGGACCGCAGCCTTCAGGCTGCTTCCGCGCACTCTTCGGAGTCCAGCGCTGAAGCGGCCTAAAGGCCACGGTCCGGAGGAACGATTCATGGGAAGCTGCCATGGCCGCGGCGCCATGCACTTGGTCCTTGAACCGATCGCCGGTAGGGCGAGTCCGTCCCGGCGAGCCGCTCGACGAGCTTTGAGCACGTCTGGATCGGCTCGCTGGGGACAGGCTCGCCCTACCGTCCGGTTCATGGGAAGGGAATAGGCCTAGGTCACAATGAATCCCAGTTTCTCCGAAAACTCGGCGGTCAAACCTGGAGATCGAAGCAACCATAACCGCCACTCGCGGCGCTGGCTGCCTTACGCGGGCGCCGTGCTCATCGTGGCAATCCTGGTGGCGGGCCTCTGGCCGCAGCCGGTTCCCGTTGAAACCGCGCGAGCCACCCTCGGTACCCTGCGTTCCTCAATCGATGAGGAAGGCAGGACGCGCCTCAAACAGCGTTACACGGTCTCCGCGCCGGTGTCGGGCCAACTCCGGCGCATCGATCTGAAGCCCGGCGCCGAGGTGCGCGCCGACGAAACGGTCGTCGCCGTGATCGATCCGCTCCCGCCCGCGATGCTCGACGCACGCAGCCGCAGCCTGGCTGAAGCCCGGCGGGACACGGCGTTGGCGAGCCTGGAAAAAGCCCGCGCCGCGCATCGCTTCGCGGCCAGCGAGCTGCGCCGCTTCGAGAAACTCTACGCGGACAAAACCGTCCCGATTCAAGAACTCGAGACCGTGCAATTGCGCGAGTCCTCCGCCGCCAAGGACAAAGCGGCCGCGGAAAGCGCCTTGCGCCAGGCGGAAGCGGAATTGGCCGAATTCCTTCCCGGCTCCGATGGAAAACCCAATTCCTCCCGCACGCCGACCGAAGTCAAATCGCCCGCCACTGGCTGCGTGCTGCGCGTCGTCGAAGAGAGCGCGCGGGTGGTAACGGCCGGCGTTTCGTTGCTCGAAGTCGGCGATCCCAAAGAACTGGAAGTCGTCATCGAGGTTTTGTCACGTGACGGCGCGGCGATCCTGCCCGGCGCCAGGGTCGAGCTGGATCAGTGGGGAGGCAGTGAACCACTCCAGGCCAAGGTCCGCCTGGTTGAGCCGTCCGCTTTCACCAAGATCTCCGCGCTCGGCGTGGAAGAACAACGCGTCAATGTGATCGCGGATTTGATCACCCCGGCGGAGCAGCGGCGCAGTCTGGGCGACAACTTCCGCGTCGAAGCGCGCATCATCGTCTGGGAAACAGACCAGGCGCTCAAAGTGCCGTCCGGCGCTTTGTTTCGCCGGGGACCGCAATGGGCGGTGTTTGTGGTGAGCGAAGGCCGGGCGCGCCTGCGCCCCGTCAATGTGGGACGAGCCAGCGGAGCGGAAACGCAGATTGTCGAGGGATTGAAGGAAGGTGACGCCGTGATTCTGTATCCTGGCGATCGCGTGCGCGACGGCCAGCACGTGCGGCAAGTGAAGATTTGAAAGGGGCGGAGAGCAGTGGTCAGTGGTCAGCGATCCTGAAGTGAATGGGAGCACACGCGCCCTCGCGTGATCCAACCGGTGCCCTCGCCGGTCGGAGCGTAGGAGATGCCATCTTGTCAGGGATCACGTTTTCGGATGGAAGACTGTGGTCGGCGATGGCGCCGACCACGGCACGCGACGGCGCGCGCGCTCCCCATCCGAGTTGACGAGGATCAAAGTCTGCGCGTGCGGAACGGTTCACCCTTCGGTCAACGGCGGTGCGAGCCTGCCGCCGAGCCAATGGCCGTCGACGCACGGCTCGGTGGGAGTCCTCGGCCCACCTGCACTGAGGGAATACGCATGCGGCAGGAGTCCGTTGAACTGGCCACGCGCGAAGCCGCTCCAGAGAAATTCAGTTGGCAAATCGCTTCGGCAAGCAGAGTAATTCTATCCAACTATGAAAACACCCGCTCTGACACTGGCTTTCCTCGCCTCATCCGTTGCAATGCAGGCCGCGGAATTGGCCGTGAGCAACCGGCGGCCGAAACCCGAGGAAGTCGGCTACCGGCCTGCGGACGGCGCCACAGCGCGGCTGAATCCGCCTTCCTTCATCTGGCTGCATGGAGCCGGCTGCGCAAAACTACACGATTCAATGGTCGCAAAAGAAGGACTTCACCGAGGCCGCCACAGCCGCCAGCCTCCCGTTCAACACCTACACGCACCACACGCCGCTTGTTCCCGGCGCCTATCATTGGCGCTATCGGTTTGTCGCCACCAACGGCGTGACGTCCGGTTGGAGCGTTAGCCGATCCGTCATTGTTCCCGCCGATGCCGTGGAATTTCCGATGCCGACCCGCGCGCAACAGCGCGAGCGCGCGCCGAAAGCGCATCCGCGCCTGTTCCTGCGTCCGGAAGATTTGCCGCGATTGCGCGAACTGGCTGCAGGCAGGGAAGCGGCCCGCTTTGCCAGACTGCGTTCAGACGCGGATCGGATCATCACCGCGGGGCCTACACCGGAGCCGGAGCATCTGGGTTCGGCGCGCGACAAGGAAAACAAGGAGCTGGTGAAATACTGGTGGCCGAATCGCGAACAAACCATGAAAGCCTGCCAGGAAGCCGAGACACTCGCGTTCGTTTATTTGATCACGCGTGAGAAGAAATACGGCGACGCCGCGCGCGAATGGATCGTTCGCCTTGCCGCGTGGGATCCGGATGGCCCGACGAATTTCAGGCTGAACTGCGAAGCGGCCAAGCCAATGCTCTATCGTCTGCCGCGCGCTTATGATTGGGCGCATGACGCGTTGAGTCCGGAGGACAGGCAAAAAGTCCGGAAGGCCATGCTTCGGCGCGCGACCGACGCCTGGGAGAGCTGGGAAGTGCTGCGAGGCGTGGGCCATTTGAACAGTCCCTTCGGCAGCCACGCCAATCGCACCTGGCACAAGCTCGGCGAATGCGCGCTCGCGTTCCTCGGCGAAATCCCCGAAGCCGAAACGTGGCTGGATTACGCCGTGAACAAGTTCCACGCGTGTTACCCGGTGTGGGCCGACGACGACGGCGGCTGGCACGAGGGCCTCAGTTACTGGGGCGGTTACATGAGCAAGTCCGTGTGGTGGCTGCAAGTGGCGAGTCCGCGCTCGGCATCGATGGCTTGAAGAAACCGTTCTTTGCGCAGGTGGGCGATTTTCCGCTTTATGTGGCGCCGCCGCACTCGCCCAACATGGGTTTCGGCGATTTGTCGCATCGCCCGCCGTCGACGGGATGGGGCGGTTTCATGGAATATTTCATCCGCAGCGCGCGATCCTCCGGCGCCGCGAGCGCCTCCGCCGCGGCCTACTGGCGATGGTGGACCGAGCAATGGAAGATGAAAGGCGAAGAAGGCGTTCTCGGCTTCCTCTACCACGCGAATCTGGCGTCGCTCCCCGCCGCCGAGGCGCCGAGCGATCTTCCCCAGTCCAAGGTTTCTCACGGCGTCGCGAGTTTGCACACGACGCTGCTCGACAGCCGCGAGGATGTGCATCTGCTGTTCAAGTCGAGTCCGTTCGGCACGCAAAGCCACGGGCACAATCCGCACAACAGTTTTCAATTGAATGCCTATGGCGACGCTCTCTTGACGACGTGCGTTTATCGAGATTTGCACGGGAGCAAGTTCCATTACGAATGGGCCCACAGCACCGTCTCTCACAATGCGGTGCTCGTGAACGGCCAGGGCCAAATCAAACACACCCCGGCGCCGCATGGACGGATCGTGGAGGCTCAACTGACGCCCGAACTGGATTACCTCGTTGGCGACGCCACCGCCGCCTATGGGAATCGCCTCCAGCGGTATCGACGCCATGTGGCATTTGTGAAGCGCGACCCGGCGAATCCCGTGATCGTTCTTTACGATGACCTGGCCGCCGCAGAGGACAGCACGTTCCAATTCATGCTCCACGCGCTGAAGCCTTTCACCGTGGACGATCGCAACGCGCAATTGTCGGTGGAACAACCACACGCGGGCGTCGAAGCCAAATATCTCTCGCCCATGCCGCTGGCTTTTCGACAATGGGTCGGCTATGAACCGAAGCCCGACCGCGAATTTCCCAACCAATGGCACATCGAGGCCGGAACTCGGGAGAAACGCAAAGAGATCGGTGTCCTGACGGTGCTCGTTCCATTTCGAGCCGGGCATCGTCCAGACTGGAAAGCTGAGCGCGTGGAGAGCGACTCCGCCGTGGGAGCGCGTGTGACGCGCGGGGACAAAGTGATCCTCGTTGGCTTTCGGAAGGAAGCGACGAAGGGAACGTCCACAGTGGATGGATCCACGTTTGGCGGCAGCGTCCTGGTCCGTTAAGCGGCCGCGAGACGGTGGGGCGAGGCTCTCGCCGAGCCAATGCCATCGAGGAGTGGCCCGGCAGGAGCCTCGCCCCACCGTCACAGAAATAAACACGGACGGAACTCTCAAAATTCAAACCGCGCATGAATGCGAATTCACGCCGCCGATTATGAAAACCCTCCCCATCAACCCACCGCTTACCCCTCCCAGGAGGGGAACTGCCAACGACGATATTCAACAAGGCTCTCCTCCTGGGAGGGGCTGGGGGTGGGTTCAGGCGTTCAAAGCGGACTTCATTCGAGGAATTCTCGCGCTGACCTTTGCCCTGCTCGCCCTCGCAGTTCACGCGGCTGAATCACGCGACCGTTTCGGCGGATGGGACGGCGTGCGCGGCCAGGCGACCGGCTTTTTTCACACGGAACAAATCCAGGGCGTGTGGTGGTTGATCACACCGGACGGAAACGCCTTCCTTTCCAAGGGCGTCAATCACGTCAGTTACACCGCCGACCAGGCGCCGTCGCTCGGTTATGCACCCTATGCGCGGGTCACGGCCGCGCAATACGGCTCGGCGCAGAAGTGGGCCGAAGCGACCGCGGCCCGGTTGAAGAGCTGGGGCTTCAATACGGTCGGCGCGTGGTCCAGCCGCGAGATGTCCGAGCAAAGCGTGCCGCACACTTTAATCCTGAACTTGGCGGCGAGCGCCGGCGCGAACTGGTTGAAAGGCGAAGTGGCGGACGTTTTCTCGCCCAAGTTTGAGGAAGCCGTGAGGCGGCAGGCGCAGCGGTTGTGCCTGCCGAGGGCGCGCGACCCGTTTCTGATCGGCTATTTCTCGGACAACGAACTGCGCTGGGGCTCGGACTGGCGGTCGAAGAAATCTCTGCTGGAGGATTTTCTCGCGCGGCCTTCGGAGACGCCCGGAAAGCAAGCGGCCTGGCGCATTCTCCGCCGCGGACACGATTCCTTCGAATCGTTCAACAAAGCGTGGGGAACCGCCGCGAAGGATTTCGATAAGCTGGCGAACCAGACTTCGCTGCCCATGGGAAGCGACGCCGCCAAATCGGCGCAACGCGCTTTCTTGCGCGAATACGCCCGGACGTATTTCAAACTCTGCCGCGACGCGATCAAGGCCGCAGACGCGAACCATCTCGTGATCGGCTGCCGATTCGCCGGCGCCGCGCCGCAGGAAGTCATCGAGGGGATGGCCGAGTTTGTCGATGTGGTCAGCTTCAACAACTACGGCTTCACGCCGCCGGCCGAGACGTTGCGGAATCTGCACCGCGCCACCGGCAAACCGATCCTGCTCACCGAGTTTTCCTTCAAGGCCCAGGACTCCGGTTTGCCGAACACGAAGGGAGCAGGCAAGCCCGTGTCCACGCAACAGGATCGCGCCGGTCATTTCGATCGCTATGTGACGGAGTTGATCCGGATGCCCTTCATGGTGGGGTTCCATTGGTTTGAGTACTGCGATGAACCCGCCGAAGGACGCTTCGATGGTGAGAACAGCAATTACGGCCTGGTGAACATCCAGGATGAACCCTGGCAAGTCCTGGTGGAGCGGATGACCCAGGTCAACGCGGGGCTTGAAGAAATGCATTCCCGCTCGCGCTAGCGCGCTAGCGTCCTGTTCACGAATTGGGTGGGCATTTGTTGGGCTGCCTGATGAGACCGTGGGATGGACTACACGGCGAAGGTTCGTAGTCCCGCCTTTAGGCGGCCCGGACCGGCTGAAGCCGGGACTACGGACACCGGGCTGTCGCCTATCCTACGGCCTCCACAAGCATTTGGCTTCTGGCGGGCGCGACGTGGGAATCCGGTCTTTCCACGCCGGCCCTGGCCTGTAAGGTCCACTGCTGATTGAACGCGCGCATTGTCGTCGTCGGCAGCCTGAATGCAGATCTTGTCCTGAGTCTGGAGCGATTTCCCATCCCAGGTCAAACCGTCGTCGGGCGGGAATTCAATGTTCATCCGGGCGGCAAAGGCGCCAACCAGGCTTACGCCGCCGCCCGGCTCGGCGGGCAAGTGAGCATGGTAGGGCAGGTGGGGAACGATTCCCACGCAGATTGGCTCAAGGCAAACCTTGCTGCTGTCGGCGTCGATGTTTCGCATGTCACGTGCGATCCAAAAGTGGCGAGCGGAATCGCGGCCATCGCTATCGATGCGGCCGGGCAGAATCAAATCGTCGTGGTGCCCGGCGCCAACGGAACTTTCGGTGTCGAACAAATCGAGCGCAGCCGCGCCTTGATTGCCTCCGCGAAGCTCGTTTTGCTCCAACTGGAAATCCCGATGGAGACGGTGCTCAGCGCCGCGCGCATCGCAAAGGAGGCTGGCGCGACGTTGATTCTGGATCCTGCGCCGGCGCGACCGCTTTCGGACGCTTTGCTGAAATGCGCGGATTACCTGACGCCCAACGAAACTGAAATCGCCCTTCTCACCGGTGCAACCCCGGGGCGGATGACACGCACGACCGCCCGCGATCTGGCGCGAAAGCTGAACGGTCGCGGCGCCGCGAACGTGATCGTCAAAATGGGCGATCAGGGCGCGCTGCTGTCGGGACAGAAACCTGACCACTTCTGGCCGGCCTTGTCCGTGCAGGCGGTCGATACGACGGCAGCAGGAGATGCGTTCAACGCTGCCTTTGCCGTGGCGTTGGCGGAGGACAAATCCGTGCTCGACGCCGGTCAATTTGCCACCTTGGCGGCGGCTTGCTCTGTGACTCGGCCTGGCGCGCAGCCGAGCCTGCCGACCCGCGCTGAAGTCGAGGCGCTCGCTCGGTCGTGAACAAGAGCGGAAAGGAGCGCGGGCAAGCTGCCCGCGCTCCTTCTTGAATCAGCCGTCAAGGCATTGCGCCGGGTCCGATTGACAAGCGGCCCTGGGAACGCCAAGTCATCTGCGGTTTGATGCTGAATTCAACGACCGCAAATGAATTAACTCTCCATGAAACGACGATCCTTTCTGAAATCCTCGCTGGCCGCAACGAGCGTCGCCGGCCTGGCTCCGATGGTTACAGGCCAGGCGGCTCAGGCCAGCAGCAACCCCGCGCGCGAATTCTATGAGTTGCGGATGTATCATCTTCGCCGCGGACCGAAGCAGAAGCTTTTCGATGACTTTTATCGCGAGGCGGCGGTGCCGGCCTGGAATCGCGCGGGCGTCGCTCCCGTGGGCGTGTTCAACGTCATGGTGGGTCCGGACAGCCCGACCACGTACGTCCTCTTGACTCACAAATCGCTGGAGTCGATGGCGACAGCGACGGACCGAGTTCGCGCCGACGCGCAATATCAGAAGACGGGGGCGGAGTTCATCAACGCGACGCCGTCCGATCCGGCTTACGTGCGCGTGGAAAGCTCATTGCTCGCAGCCTTCGAAGGTATGCCCAGACTGGAAGTGCCGGCGGGAGTTGCGGAAAAGAAGCCGCGGCTCTTCGAGTTGCGCACTTACGAGAGCCACAGCAAGAAAGCGAACAAAAAGAAAATCGAGATGTTCAATCAGGGCGAAATCGCGATTTTCCGCCGAACCGGGCTTCAGCCTGTGTTTTTCGGAGAAACGCTGGTCGGCTCGAAGATGCCGAATCTGACTTACATGCTCGTGTTCGAGAACATGGCGGCGCGCGACAAGGCCTGGGGCACATTCGTCGCCGACCCGGAATGGAAGAAGTTGAGCGCGACTCCGGGCTACACGGATCCCGAAATTGTGACGAACATCAGCAATCTGTTCCTCCGCCCCACAGCGTACTCGCAGATCTAGACTGCCTGCTCCGCACAGCGTTGCAAGGCAAGGGTACTTGAGGTATCAGTTCTAGCCTTGAGACTGTGAAATCGACGCCACTAAAAGCGGACCGTTTCTGGAAGAAGTCCAGGATTACAGCCCGGATTCTTCTCAAGACAGAACGCGGGCGCCTCAACAGCCGGGATCTCCGACTGGCTGGACAACTCATTGAAGAGGTCGGCGTCACCAATCGGCTCATTGATCAGGCGATGAGCTTTCTGAAAGCACGGAAGAATGGCTACAGATTATTGGACAAACACAATTGATCTGAGCACTCCAGCCGGCGTGGCTTTGAAGAAGCTCGCGGGGATTTTGCCCAATGACCGCCCCTTTCGAATCACGCTGTTCGGCTCAGCGCCGATTCAAATCACGGTCGAACCCAGATTGCTGAGCGCAGACATCGGTCTTTTCTGTGATGAAGAGGATCTCTCTGAATTTGTGCGCGAGGCCGGGTTGGACCGTGAGCACTCGGATTTCTACATTCAAGTATGCTCTGGCTTGAACTTCCGCACGAGCCCTCATTGGGGCGCTCGCGTTCTATCCACGAAGGTCGGCCACGTGACTTTTCTTTCCCCACCCGATCGACATCCTGATCGCGAAGCTGAATCGCCTGGACGAAAAGGATCTGGAGGCCTTCCGCGTTGTGATGCGAAAAACCGGTCATCCCACGCAAGCTGAATTGATTCACGAACTCCAGATGGCCGTCGATCTGTTCCGACCCAGTTTCGACGAGGAACAGGGCCATGACATCGCCAACAACTGCCGCCGGCTGTGGCCGCTGATTTACGGGCGCGAGATCGATCCACGCCGAGAAATCATCGCGCCCGCGCTGCAAAAGCGGCGTGAGGGATACGGCGAACCGACGCGGGATTACAAACAGGCGTTGCGAGACGCCGTGAAGGCGTACAGCGCTGTGCCCGAATAGCCGTCCGCCACACCAAATCTTCGGACCGTGGCAATTCCGGATTACGCTTCTGCAGCGGGCGCGCGCGTTCACGCGGCAACGGCCGCGGCTTCAACGGGAGCTGCCGCTGGCGCGGGCTGCAACACTCGGAGTCGATTTTCCTGGGATTTGATGATGGCGTTCAACTCCGCAATCTTTTCCTCCAACTGGGCGCTTTTCTCAGCCTCGGCGGTTCGACTCGATTGCGCGGCGTGATCCATCCAGCGCATCCGTTCGACGAGCATGCGCATCACGTGAAAGGCAAATTCCGGTTTGTGCTGAGCAAGGAACTTGAATCGCTTCTGATTCACGGCGCCGAGCCGGCAGTGCGTTTTGGCCACAACGGTCGCGCTGCGGGGGCCTGGATCGATGACCGCCATTTCACCGAAGATTTCGATGGGTTCGAACGTGCCCACGAGTTTGTCTCCGACGAACACATCGACGGTGCCTTCCACGAGGATGAACATGGATTCGCCTTGTTCGCCCGCCTTGAAGATGGCCTGGCCCGGCTTGAAGGACACGAGGCTGTCGTTTCTGGGAAAGAGATCGGTCACGTCCATATGGGTTTCCTTTTGTTCGGCCTTCCGCAAAGCGGCGTTGTGGATTCGTGGTTCTGCGAAAGCAGCCTCCATGCCGTCGTCGAAAACACCAGAATACCCGTGGAATTCCAGGCAAACACCTCTCCGGCGATGTCTCATCCCTGGACAGGCTGATCTGGAATCTGGACAGGGGATTCGTCGAACGTCGAACATCGGCCGTCGGACTCTGAACCTACTACCGACACCCTCTCCCTATCGGGTGGGGAGAGCGAAGGGTGAGGGGGTCAGTCCATGGGAAGCTTCCTTGGCCTCAGAGCCATGCACATGGCCCATGAACCGCAAACTGCGCGGACCGCAGCCTGCAGGCTGCTTCCGCGCACTCTCCGGGGTCCAGCGCTGAAGCGGCCTAAAGGCCGCAGTCCGGAGGAACGGTTCATGGAAAGCTTCCTTGGTCTCGGGACCATGCTTACCGTCCTCGAACCGCAAACTGCGCGGACCGCAGCCTTCAGGCTGCTTCCGGCCCCGCTCTGGAGTTCGCCGTTGAAGCGGCCTAAAGGCCACGGTCCGGGAGATGGGTTCATGGGAAGTTCCCTTGGTCCGATCACCTGCTCATGGCCCATGTACCGGGGCCGTTGGTTCGACGTTCCGCGTTCGGTGTTGGATGTTCGATGTTCCCACCGACAACGTCCAACGATGAACATTGAATATTGAACGTTGAACGGCCCATGGGAAGGCTCAACGCGCCGATGGGCCGCCCTTGGGCGCATCTCCGAATTAGGACACTCCGTAACGGGTCGTAGCGCAGGCTTGAAGTCTGGCGTATCGCCGATTTGGAATCGGCGGCGGTCGGGCAAATTCCAAAGCGCCAGAACTTGCCGGGGCCCTGCGGAATGTAATTCCGCGATACGGCAGATTGAAAATCTGCGCTACGCGGGCGGCTCGGCCTGTCTCAGCGCCCTCATTCGGAGATGCGCCCGCCGCGCTTGCGAAAGCGCAGGATATAATTGTCCTTCAGAAGATCAATCTCTTCGACCTTTCTGAAGCCCGCGGCTTCGACTTCCGCCGTGAAGACTTCTTGTCCGGCGCGGACGTGATTCAGAATCCAATCCGAGCTCTGTCCGGGAATGCGCCGAAACTCGACCATCACGATTTCCCCATTTCGGCGCAACGCCCGGTGAAGGGAAGCCAGGGAACTTTGCGGGTACTCGAAATGATGGTACACGTCACAGATGAAGGCCAGATCGATCGAATTGGGCGGCAGTTCGACGGATCGCTCGGTGCAAAGAACCGTCCGCACATTCTCGACTCCGGCGGCGGCTGCCCGCTTCTCGATGTGTTCGAGGAATGACTTCACAATATCGACGGCAAAAACTTTTCCCTTCGGGCCGACAGCTTCGGCAAGCAATGGGGTGAACAGTCCGGTCCCGGCGCCGATGTCGGCAACCACCGCCCCGCGTTTGATCTTTGCCGCCGCCAGGATTTTCTGGCGATGATCGAAGATCTCCCGGCCCTCGCGTTCGAGACGCTCGAGCC